>NZ_JAGSYF010000013.1 GCF_025685645.1 Edaphobacter bradus | reverse complement strand
AAACAAGAAAGAAGCCGACAGATCACGAGCTAGCAAAACCGGAAAGCTTTACGAGCTAGCGAAGGCCAGCGATCAGTTTGAGGACTTGGCCATGTTCGAAGGCGGCGCGGCCGCGAAATGCGTGCGCCCATCCTGGATCAGCCATTTATCGCCGTGGCGGACGGCCACGTAGAAAAAGTTGATCGGTATAGCGGGGATGGTCGTCGCATCTGGACCGTTGACATTGCGCACGGTAAGGAGCGCGTCGACGACCGCGACATCGGGTTTGATGAAGCGGACCCGGTAGTTGGAGAACGCCGCCTGCGTGGAGCCGTTGACGGCTTGCTCCGCCTCGGGACCGAAGTCCTTCACCATTGCGACATGCCCTTGCAGAAAGTCACCCTGCGGCGTCACGAAGGTTCCATCTTCGGCGAAGATAGACGCTCGGAGTTCGGCATTCTTCTGAAGGAAAGCGTTAGCAAAGGCATCTCCGAGCCCGCGAACGGCTGCTTCGTCTCGAGCCG
>NZ_JAGSYF010000012.1 GCF_025685645.1 Edaphobacter bradus | reverse complement strand
GTTTGTCGTTACTAATCCTCGGAACGAGCAGAGTCGGGTTCAATGAGCGCTTTTTGCCTGTTCCCTCCGGTTGAACGAGTGAGACTTGACGTGAATTTCGGGTGGCAGAAGGCGTCGAGCGCAAGTCGAACTCTTCCTTGGGCTCAGGAGCAGGCCGTACGTCTGAGGCCTGCTCCTGAGGATGTTTACTGCACGGTGAGGGTGAGGTTGGTTGAGTTATGTGCGCCGGTGGTGCTATCTGTTGCGGTCACGACGACGGTATAGCTCTGTGGCGGGTTGCTGTGAGAGCCGCATCCGCTCAGGCCCAACACTGCACCCATGCAGAGGACCGCCAGGACGAGCATCAGCGGTATCTGCCGCAACTGCCTGCGGACCCTCTTGATGCCGGCCAGCGGCAGTAGCAGGAATCCCACTGTCGCAGGCAGGAAGGGTGCCTTGGATGAGGGCTTCTCATTGAAGGCGGTCTGCGTGCTGGTCTGAATGGTGAGTGTGATCGGCGTTGCCGCGCTGCCCGCCGCGATCGTTGCCGGCGAGAAGGTCGCGGTTGCTCCGCTGGGCAGACCGCTTGCGCTCAACGTCAACGCATCGGG
>NZ_JAGSYF010000011.1 GCF_025685645.1 Edaphobacter bradus | reverse complement strand
AGTCATGGCGAAGGAAAAGTTTGACCGGTCTAAGCCGCACGTGAACATCGGGACGATCGGACACATCGATCACGGCAAGACGACGCTGACGGCGGCGATCACGAAGGTTCTGTCGAAGCACAACCCGAAGAACGCGTTTCGTTCGTTCGACACGATTGACAACGCTCCTGAGGAGCGCGAGCGCGGCATTACGATTGCGACGTCGCATGTGGAGTACGAGACGGCGAACCGGCACTACGCGCACGTGGACTGCCCTGGCCACGCCGACTACATCAAGAACATGATCACGGGTGCGGCGCAGATGGACGGCGCGATCCTGGTGGTGGCGGCGACCGACGGTCCGATGCCCCAGACCAAGGAGCACGTTCTGCTGGCCCGTCAGGTGGGCGTTCCCTACATCGTGGTGTTCCTGAACAAGTGCGATGCGGTGGAGGATGCCGAGCTGGTGGACCTGGTGGAGATGGAAGTCCGCGAGCTTCTCAACAAGTATGACTTCCCCGGCGACGACGTTCCCGTGGTCCGCGGATCGGCGCTGGGCGCGCTGAACGGCGAGGCGCAGTGGGAGGCCAAGATCGACGAGCTGATGGAGGCGGTGGACAAGAACGTGCCGCAGCCGGACCGCATGGTGGATCTGCCGTTCCTGATGCCGATCGAGGACATCTTCTCGATCTCGGGCCGTGGCACTGTTGTCACGGGTCGTATCGAGCGCGGCAAGGTGAAGGTTGGCGAAGAGGCCGAGATCGTAGGCTTCCGCGAGACGCGCAAGACGGTGGTGACCGGCGTCGAGATGTTCAAGAAGCAGCTCGACGAGGGTCTGGCGGGCGACAACGCGGGACTTCTGCTGCGCGGCATCGCCAAGGAAGACGTGGAGCGCGGCATGGTGCTGGCCAAGACCGGCTCGATCACGCCGCACACGCAGTTCAAGGGCGAGGTGTACGTGCTGTCGAAGGAAGAGGGCGGCCGTCACACCCCGTTCTTCAACGGCTACCGTCCGCAGTTCTACTTCCGCACGACGGACGTGACCGGTTCGGCGAAGCTTCCGGAGGGCACGGAGATGGTGATGCCGGGCGACAACATCGCGCTGGAGATCACGCTGCACACCCCGGTGGCCATGGAGAAGGGCCTGCGCTTCGCCATCCGCGAGGGCGGACGCACCGTCGGCGCCGGTACCATCTCCGAGATCAT
>NZ_JAGSYF010000010.1 GCF_025685645.1 Edaphobacter bradus | reverse complement strand
TGTCGCCTAAGTCCCACAAAAATACTTCAGCCAACACTCCTACGGCAGTAGATCAACCAACTCGGCAGGCATCCCAAGCCTCCCAGGAAGCCAGGCACGGACCTACGAGCCCCAGAACCTCAGGGCTGACCCTGTATCTCGCGCAAGGCCGCGCCGGCACTGGGCGGGACGGCCGCCAGAAGCCGGTTCTCCGGCAGCGGATACCAACTCGGCAGCAGCGCGCGAGAGGCGAAGCACTGAGTCCTGCGAGGTCGTAGCGAGTCGCGCTGACGTCGACCGAGAACTGCCGCCGACCAGGTCCTGCGGATGCTCGAAGTTGGTGTTGTCGGCACCGACCGAGATGATGGGACGTGCGGGCGTCGACATCTCGTTCTGGCGGAGCTTGACGTTCTTGGCGACGGCGATTGCCTGACCTTCGTTGAGCACACCGAACCCGTAGCTCTCTTCGATTCCGAGGTTCTGAATCGAGTATTGCGGCTCGTCCCAGCTCTTGACGTGGGGCTTCTCGTCCACGATGAGGGCGCCGAGGTTCCGCGAGTTGAACATGATGAGGTCGGTCGTCTTGCTGTTCGTGTCGAACCGCATGAAGGGGCTGACCAGGATGCGCAGGCCACCGAAGCGGAACCTGAACGCAATATGCGCGACATTTTGGCAGATAAGTTGAGCGGGTTAGGCTAGTATTTATATCGTCGATATATCGAAGATATAAGGAGCCATCCTATGAAAACTCGCTGTGGTCCTCGTCTTCCCCGCCGCCTTCGCCGTCCCGCCCCTCTCCCCGCCACCCGGTCCCAGATCCGCCAGAAGGTGGAGCAGATCCGGGCTTGCTACCAGGTCGAGGCGATCCTGGAGCTGAGCCAGATGGACCCGAACGTTGACCACCTGGCCCGGCTCGACAAGGAGGCCCGTCTCCTCGATGAGTTTCTGGCGTCCCTTGAGGAGCAGATATGAAGACGGCGGCTCTTTATATGCGCGTATCCAGTGTCGATCAGCACCCCGAGACACAGCTCTACGATCTCCGGGCCCTGGCGCAGCAACGGGGTTTTCGCATCGTCGCTGAGTACACCGACAAGATCTCGGGGACCAGGACCCGCCGACCCGGCCTCGATGATCTGTTGCGGGATGCCCGGCGCGGCCGCTTCCAGGTAGTTCTGGTCTGGGCCTCCGATCGGATCGCCCGGTCGGTCCGGCACTTCCTCGAGGTGCTGGACGAGCTCAACCATCTCGGCATCGAGTTCGTCAGCTTCCGCGAGAACCTTGATACCGGCGGCCCGCTGGGACGGGCCGTCGTCATCATCATCGGTGCGATCGCTGAACTGGAGCGGAACCTGATCATCGAACGGGTCCGCGCAGGGATGCGCCGAGCCCGCCTTGAAGGAAGGCACATCGGGCGCAGGCCGCTCGACATCGATCGTGCTGCTGTTCTCCGAGATCGTGCCCGGGGGCAGAGCCTCACCCAGATCGCCAAGTCCTTCCAGATCTCACGAGCTACGGTCAGCCGGCTCATAAAGCAAGGCCAGGAACAAACTCTATAAGCAGATGCTCAAAAGGGGTGCCGCAGGGCACCCCTCATCTCCTTGAATCTACTCATCCGAAAATCGCCAACTCGCCCGTATCAAAAGGTGTGGGTTCAGAGACAGCATCACCAGCCATATCGCGTGCGGCTCGATGAGTGACTTGACGATTTATCCACCAACTGAGAAAAGGAAGTGCCAACTTCCAACTTCTGGATTGCCGGGGAGCGTCTCTCGTTACCAATCGAGCCAATGGTTCTTAGGTTCTACCGAGGAATACGCCGCTCCAGGAAGAATCGAGGTAGAGCCAGCGCTGGGTGGCGAACCAGCTGGTGGGAAGCTCGGGGACGTGCAGAAGACCATGGCCTCCGGTGCAGATGAGCTCGGTTCCGTTCCAGGCGAGGAAGTTGCGGGAGGGTTCTCCGACACGCGCTGGATTGGTGAGCGTCGAGAGGCAGACGGGGCAGCGGCGGCGCTGGTCCTTGAGCGCCCAGCGAAAGCTGAAGAGAGCCATCAGGAACGAGGCCACGATCTGGATGTATTGCACCGTGGACGGAGCGGCGGGGAAAGCGTAGGCCAGATCGAGCGAAGCGAAATAGATGGTGGGAAGCAGGAGGCTGAACTTGACGACAAGAAACATCCATCGCCGAAGCCGCAGGGGCCAGGAGATGCGTTCGGAGTCGGCGGGGTATTCGCCTAGCGGAAGCGATGTGGTTGCGGGGAGGGCGAGTAGCGCGAGCAGCAGGGTGAAGATGTAGATCGCGGCGGGAATGCGGTCGGTGGAAGAGAGCGCGGTGAACTCGTAGCTTGCGAATCCGCCGTCGGGCTCGGGTGCGGCCATGCCCCAGTGATCGCCGAGTGCTGCGTTGTCAACGGAAGGGATGCGGCGAGCGAGGATGTAGCCGCGTGCGGTGTCGGGGATGGTGGATGGATCGGTGTCGGGCTCGATGAGCCAAGCGTCGAAGCTGCCGGGGAGCCGCCACTGGTTGTTGGAAAGGATGCCTCCGAAGGCCGCTTTGCGAATGCCGACTTTGACGGTGGAGCCAACAGAAATGGTGTCGCCATGGAACTGCTGTTGCCATACAGCGGGACTGACGAGAAGAACCGGCAACGGGGCTTCGCCAACGGCCGAGGGAGGCTGTACGCCGAGCATGGGGAAGAGGTTGGCGCTGACGCGTGCGATTCGGAGCTCGGAGGTGCGATGCGATGCGGTGTGGATCTGCTTTACGATGAGATCGTAAAACGCGAACTCGGAGAACATGTGGCGCGTGCGTCCTTGCCAGAAGCGGAAGTGGCGCATGCACATCTGCGGAGTTTCATTGTGTGCGGTTCCAGGCGGCGAGATGAGCACGAGGTTGGGTGTGTCCCGATACGGCGATGGGCGAAGGACGGACTGAACACGCGGCAGCAGCAATGCCGCGCCGAAGCTGAGCATGGCGAGGACAAAGAGCGCGGCAGTGGTGCGCAGAGCGGAGCGCGAGGGGCGGACGGTTCGAGCGATCAGAGCCTTGCGCTCGCGGCGCAGATACAATGCGTCGTGAAAGGCCCCGAGACAGAAGGTTGCAGTCTGACGCTCGCGGACGAAGAAGGGGAGGTCTTCGCTGAGCACCGCCTGGCCGACGTACCACAGCTCGGAGCGCCACTCCTCGAGCCAGGTGTCGCGCTGGCTGACGGGGACAAGCAGGCTGGCCGAGCGCAGCATACCGCCGGAGACGATGCTGAAGGGTGCGCGCACTAGGCTCATACGTGCTCCTCTTCGGGCGACGCGAAGAGTTTTGCTAGCAGCGGGTAGCGACGCTGTGAGGCCTCCAGTGTGGCGCGGCCTGTTTTGGTGAGGTGGTAGTACTTGCGCGGCGGGCGAAGCTCCTTGTCGGCGACGGACTGCTTCTCCCACTCGGAGCGGATGAGGTTATCGCGTTCGAGCCGTCGCAGGGCAGGATAGACGGTCCCGCTGGGAAGTCCGGTCTTCTCCATGACACTGAAGCCGTAGATGGAACCTGCGTGAATCGCGTGGAGGATCATCGCGGCAGTGTGGGAGAGCTTCGCCTCGGCGGCCATGGGCGGGATTCTACCTATGTAGCAGACTACTTGACAATGCCGAGAGTAGTTTGCTACATAGGGTGCAGGAGAACACGCATGCTCGAAGTTCGGAACCTCTCCAAGCGCTATCGCGGCATCCCGGCGGTGAATAATGTCAGCTTCCGGATCGTTCCGGGCGAAGTGGTTGGCTATCTCGGGCCGAACGGGTCGGGTAAGTCGACGACGGTGAAGATTATTACCGGCCTCCTCGAACCCAGCGCGGGTCATGTGCTGTTTGAAGGCAAGAACATCCAGGATGACCTGCCGAGGTTTCGCAAGGCACTGGGCTATGTTCCTGAAGAGGCGCATGTGTATACGCATCTTTCCGGGCTAGAGTATCTGCAGCTGGTGGGACGGTTGCGCGGGATCGAGGAAAGGCTGCTGGAGGAGCGGGCAAGCCGCCTGCTAGAGCTGCTGTGGCTTAGGTCGTCGCGGCATTCCCCGATTTCTTCTTACTCGAAGGGGATGAAGCAGAGGGTACTTCTGGCCGCCGCGCTGCTGCATAATCCAAGGCTTCTTGTCTTCGATGAGCCGCTCTCGGGTCTGGATGTGGTCTCGGCACGGCTGTTTAAGGATCTGCTGCAGGAGCTTGCCCGAGAGGGTAAGGCAATTCTTTACATCTCGCATGTGCTCGAGGTGGTGGAACAGGTGTGCGATCGAGTGATCGTGCTGTCGCAAGGGAAGATTCTGGCAGACGCTCCGCCATCGGAGCTGACCTCGCTGATGCAGCTCAGCAGCCTGGAGCATGTCTTTGCGCAGCTGGTTCAGCAGCAGGACACGCGGTCGATCGCACGCAAGATGGTCGATGCAATCCAGGTGCCTCATGTTTAGCCTGCGTCGCATCCTGCGCGGGCCGGATGCAAGCGTGCGCTCGCTTGCGGTCCAGGCCAACGAGCCTTTGAATGCACGACAGAACACTGTCTTCGAGGTCCTGACACGACACCTTCTCTACCGGCTTGTGCACAACGAAGCGCTTGGCGAAGAGATTCCGACGCGGATGACGCAGGTGGCATACATGCTGGCGCTGCCGGGGCTTCTGATGGCGTTGTATCTCTCCGCGCCGTATCACCAGCCGCGGGCGATCGGGCCGAGACCTTACTGGCACCAGATCTCGGACCACTACGTGTACACCGTGTATGCATTCGCGGTGATGGGAATTGTGACGGTGTTTGAGTGGGAGCTGCTGTTTCCCGATCTGCTGGATGTTTTTGTTCTGACGACGCTGCCAATTTCTAAGCGAGTGCTTCTGCTGGCTCGTCTGCTGGCGCTGGCTATTTTTCTAGCCTGTGCGTTGGTGGGAACAAACTTTCTGGGCGCGCTCTTCTTCCCTGCCGTGGCGGACCTTCGCTGGATGTGGTGGCGGCACATGACGGCTCACGTGGCGGCGGTGGCGATGGCAGGGACGTTTGCTGCAGCGCTGTTTGTCACTTTGCAGGGAGGACTGCTGTGCCTGCTGGGACGGCGGATATTCGGATTCATTTCGCCTGTGGTGCAAGCGCTTTCGATGGTCGCGCTACTGACGGTTCTATTTCTTACGCCACTTATCTCCGGCCACCTTCAGCCTCTTCTTTACTCGGGGAGTGCGGTGGTCCGCTTTTTTCCTCCTTTCTGGTTTCTTGGGATCTATGAGTTTTTGCTGAGAGGATCTGACGCCCTGCCAATCTATCTGCCACTTGCCGAGATGGCTGTTGCGGCTACGGCCGGAGCGCTTGTTCTTGCTGTAGTGAGCTATCCGCTCGCGTATGCGCGGCGCGTTCGTCAGCTCGTGGAGGGTGTTGCCTCCATGCACAAGAGAAGCCTCCTCGCCGCTATGGGGCGACACTTGCTGCACGTAACGCTGTTGCGTACCCCACAGCTGCGGGCGATCTATCACTTCATCAGCCAGACAATGCTGCGTATCCCCCGGCTGCGGCTTTACCTCACGATCTATGCAGGAGTGGGGTTGTCGCTGGCCATCTCAGGGATATTGCTACTGGACATCCATAACGGCCATATCGGTTTCCACTGTTCCGAGTGGGGCATCCGGTCGGTCGTGCCTGTGCTCGCGTTCCTGATCGTGATCGGTATGAGGACAGCGATGGATGCGCCAGTGGGGCTGCAAGGGAGCTGGATCTTCCCTGTCATTCATGGTCGCCCGCTTCCCGAACATCTCCGTGCTGTCTTCATATGGGTGTCAGTGTGTGTCAGCGCGGTGACGACGGTGTCGATCATCGTGCTTCATCTCTTAGCTCCAGCGGCGCTGCGAAGCCTGCTTCCTGTTGTAACTCAAATCGTTATGGCGATTGGTCTGACGATTCTGCTGGCAAGAACTTTTCTTCTGCGCATACGCGAGATTCCATTTACTGCCGCGCGTGTGCCAGCGACGACTGAGCTTCCGATAAGCTTCGTTCGCTATGCTGTGGTCTTTCCTGCCTTCGTTCTCTTCGTCGTTCAACATGAGCCAAGGATCGAAGCGGACGGAGTTAACTTGCTGACGACAGCGCTGTGGTTCGTTGCCACATACGTATTCCTCGGCTATCTGCGCAGGCTTTACCTAAAGAAACGCGAGGGGGATTCGGATGATCCAGTGCTGGTTCATCGACTAGGCTTGCAAGAGTAGAGCGGACGAACTAGCTCCCGCTTTGTAGCAGGTCTTACACCTTCGGAACTTCTCGAACTGAAAGTCGACGAGTCGCGTTTCTTGATAATTTGACTCGCGCCCAGGCCATATTGGCGAAGTTTACGCGGTCGCACGCTCACTGCCGGTGCGTGTCGAGGTAGTGCCGCGTAGCAATCCGTAGCTGGAGGCGCAGCAAGAAGACCCCAAAGCCGCACTATCTCAGCTGTCGTCGACTGACTCCCACTCATCAAAGGTCAAGGAGACTATTGGGCACGTATCACGGGCAAACCGGAAGTAACTCTCCACTGGGATAAATCGTCAAGTCACTCATCGAGCCGCACGCGATATGGCTGGTGATGCTGTCTCTGAACCCACACCTTTTGATACGGGCGAGTTGGCGATTTTCGGATGAGTAGATTCAAGGAGATGAGGGGTGCCCTGCGGCACC
>NZ_JAGSYF010000009.1 GCF_025685645.1 Edaphobacter bradus | reverse complement strand
CCAAGCCCAGCAGCCCAGACCGAGAGCCAGAACCCCTCCTCCAGACTGTCGCCTAAGTCCCACAAAAATACCCCACCACCCACTACTCCGGCAGTAGATCCACGAACTCGGCAGGCATCTCAGGCCACCCAGGAAGCCAGGAACAACTCCGAGCCCCCAGATCTCCAGGGCCATGCCGGGATATCGCGCAAGGCCGCGTCGGCACTGGGCGGATCCGCCGTCGGGAGCGGGTGATCCGGCAGCGGATACCAACTCGGCAGCGGCGCGCGAGAGGCGAAGCACTGAGTCCTGCGAGGTCGCAGGGAGTCGCGCTGACGTCGACCGAGAACTGCCGCCGACCAGACCCTGCGGATGCTCGAAGTTCGTGTTGTCGGCGCCGACCGAGATGATGGGACGTGCGGGCGTCGACATCTCGTTCTGGCGGAGCTTGACGTTCTTGGCGACGGCGATTGCCTGACCTTCGTTGAGCACACCGAACCCGTAGCTCTCCTCGATCCCGAGGTTCTGGATCGAGTATTGCGGCTCGTCCCAGCTCTTGACGTGGGGCTTCTCGTCCACGATGAGGGCGCCGAGGTTCCGCGAGTTGAACATGATGAGGTCGGTCGTCTTGCTGTTCGTGTCGAACCGCATGAAGGGGCTGACCAGGATGCGCAGGCCACCGAAACGGAACCTGAACGCAATATGTGTGACATTTTGGCAGATAAGTTGAGCGGGTTAGGCTAGTATTTATATCGTCGATATATCGAAGATATAAGGAGCCATCCTATGAAAACTCGCTGTGGTCCTCGTCTTCCCCGCCGCTACCGCCGTCCCGCCCCTCTCCCCGCCACCCGGTCCCAGATCCGCCAGAAGGTGGAGCAGATCCGGGCTTGCTATCAGATCGAGGCGATCCTGGAACTGAGCCAGATGGACCCGAACGTCGAACACCTGGTCCGGCTCGACAAGGAGGCCCGTCTCCTCGATGAGTTCCTGGCCTCCCTGGAGGAGCAGATATGAAGACGGCGGCTCTTTATATGCGCGTATCCAGTGTCGATCAGCATCCTGAGACCCAGCTCTACGATCTCCGGGCCCTGGCGCAGCAACGGGGTTTTCGCGTCGTCGCTGAGTACACCGACAAGATCTCGGGAACTAAAGCGCGTAGGCCTGGTCTCGGTGATCTGTTGCGGGATGCCCGACGCGGCCGTTTCCAGGTGCTCCTGGTATGGGCCTCCGATCGGATCGCCAGGTCGGTTCGGCACTTCCTCGAGGTGCTGGATGAGCTCAACCATCTCGGCATCGAGTTCGTCAGCTTCCGCGAGAACCTGGATACCGGCGGCCCGCTGGGACGCGCTGTCGTCATCATCATCGGGGCTATCGCCGAACTGGAGCGGAACCTGATCATCGAACGGGTCCGGGCAGGCATGCGCCGGGCCCGGCTCGAAGGACGGCACATCGGACGACGGCCGCTTGATATCGATCGTGCTGCCGTTCTTCGAGACCGAGCCCGCGGGCAAAGTCTCACCCAGATCGCCAAGTCCTTCCAGATCTCGCGGGCTACCGTCAGCCGACTGATCAAACAGGGACAGCAACAAGCTCTCTAGCAGATGTTCAAAAGGGGTGCCGCACGGCACCCCTCATCTCCTTGAATCTACTCATCCGAAAATCGCCAACTCGCCCGTATCAAAAGGTGTGCCTAAAGAAACCGGGGAGAATTTAAAGAAAGACGAAAAAACAATAAATAGTTGATACCGGGAGTCCAACTCTTGCAATCATAGCCACGAGTGTGTTTTTTCCGGTACCTATTTAAGGATTTGCATGCGTACCTGAGGCCACGGTGATGACCGGGCAGCTTGCTTCGGCAATGATACGGAATGCTCCGGAGGTTCTGTTCTGCATACCCAGATGGGTGCTTCTCTGAAGTCCCAATATCACCAAGTCAATCTGATGCTCACCAATATGTTTCAGTATTTCTGTAGGGGGCTTTCCCACACTTACAAAGGTGTGAGGTTCGCAGAGTTGTCCTGCACTGTGCGGCATGATCGCTTCGACAGCGCCGTAGAAGTGTTGTTGTAAGCGACGAATCTGTTCGGGATAATTAACCTCGCCCGAACGAATGACGTTTAGGACATCGAGGTCAGCTGAGAAGGCTTCCGCAAGAGCGACAGCAACCGGGGCGGCGTGAGCAGCTTCCGCTGAACAGTCCGTGGCATAAAGGATGCGCCGAACCAGTAGTGAGCCGGCCCGAAGGATATTCACATTCGGGCCTACCGTCAGTGCCGGTTCACTCGAATGCCGCAGCACGCCTTCGGAAGTGGAGCCCAGGACAAACCGATCAATGGACCCTCGTCCATGAGTGCCCAAAACCACTAGCGCCGGAGCCTTCCGCTGCGCGAAAACCGGAATCATGCGTCGCGGATCCCCTTCAAGAAGGATAGTCTCGGTCGTCCCACGGCCAGCTTTCAAGGTCTCAGCGGTCAGCGTCAACTCACAACTTAGGTCGATACGCTGCTGGCTGGGAACAGACTTCTCTGTCTCTACTTCGAGCGCAGCCTGAAGGAGGGTGAATGCGTGTGCAACAACGAGACTGGCGCCGAAGTGAACCGAAACTGCTGAAGCGTAAAGACCGGCGTTATAGGATGCGGGTGAAAAATCTGTTGCGAAGATTACTGTTTCAAACTGAATGGCCGAACTCTTGCGGACATTTGTCATCGGCACTCCCTAAGTTCTGCTAATGCTTCCCATAGTTTGTCGTCTCTTGTCTGGCAGCCTGCCAAGAGTGGACACCTTCGGGCTTTCGATCACGGCTGTACTCCTGTCTGGAAGTTGATGGTCGAAAGCGCGAAGTTGTACTGTGACCTCGCATTTGCATTACCGATTGCTGCTTCGGTTTGTTGGAGTTCAGCCTGACTCAACTCAACGATTGAGCTGAGTCCGAGACCGTAGCGTGTCTTAGCAAGGTCCAGCGCGGTGTTTGCCTCCCTGAGTAGTTCTCCGGTCACGGTAACCCTTTGCCATGCGGTATTCGCATTGAGCCACGCCGTTCGCACATCGCGAGCTATCTGCTCACGCAACGCGCGAGTCTGCTCCGAAGCCGCTTGTACCTGCAGCGATGCCTCGGAGGCTTGGGCAGAGAGACGAAAGCCATTGAAGATCGGAATACTCAAATTACCGCCGACCGCGCCGTACCAGTTTGTCGTGAAGTACTGCGGAGAACCGACAGGCGTTCCCCCGACGACGCCGAACGCGCTGATCGTCGGCAGCAGTTGTTCGTGTTGCGCCTTGCTGAACTTCATCGCTGCTTGTTCACTGAACCTCAGCGATTGCAGATCGGGCCGGTTCTGGATGGCTTGTGCGATGAGAATGTCTATATCCGGTGCTAGCGGCGGAAGTGCGCCAGTTTCGTCAACGAGCTCGAAGTTCATCAACTTGTCATAGCCAAGCACCGCGCTAAGCCCTGCCTTGGCCGCGTCGAGATTATTCTGGGCGTCGAGTTGCAGGAGTTTCGCTTGAGAGAGATTTACCTGGGCAAAACTCTGATCAAGTTCGGACTTCAGCTTCGAAGCGGTGAGTGCGCTCACCTGATCAGATAAAGCTTGTCGCGCGGATACCGTCTGTACTGCGACCTTCAGCGTTTCTTGTGCCTCGATGACTGCAAAAAAGACCGCATCCGTTGCCAAAACAATATCCTGGCGACTGGCTTCGGCATCGGCCAGACGTGCCTTCTCCTGGAGCTTTGTGGACGCCACAAGGTTTGCAGTATGTCCAAAGTCGGTAATCAGTTGGCTGAGTTGGACGCCCATTCCAGCGTGTTGGAGAAGAAGAGAAGCGGTCAGCGTTCCACTGGCGAGTCTGCTTGCGTCGTTGGCTGCTACCGCTGTGAGATTCCCGCTCAGAGTAGGGAGTTCGTCAGCTCGGCGTTCACGGACAACCTGATGTTGGATCTTTGCAATGAGCTGGCTGATGTGAATACGAGGATTGTTGGCCAACGCTATTTTCTCCGCGTCTTGCCTGGTCAAGAGAGTGGGGGTGTTGTTCCCCGCTGGGGCGGCAGGTGGAATCGGACCTTGTGTAAACGGTGCCTGACCGCTCTGCATTGCCGGATCATTCGGCAACGCGACCGTCGTACTCTGGCCAAGCAGTGCGACCGCGGTCCATAAGAGAGGCAAAACACCCGCGGCGAATGTTTCAACTCTCTTCATGGCTTTACCTCCGCGGCCAGTGCTGTTTGTGGGTGCTTGCGATGTATGAGCAGATAGGCGGCCGGCACCAGAAATACGGTGACAATGACAGAGACCGTAAGGCCGCCCAGGATGGCGCGCGCCAATGGAGCGTACTGCTCGCTGCCCGGTTCGAGAGCCAGAGCTAGGGGGATGAGGCTAAGAATGGTTGCGAGGCTGGTCATCAGAATTGGTCTCAGGCGGGCCTTGCAGGCTTCAACGAGCGATTCCTTGAGCGGCCTGCCCTTTTTGCGCAGCGTTCCGGCAAATTCAACGATCAAAATGCTGTTCGAAGCCGCGATTCCAGTGGTCATGATGATTCCCATCAGGGACATGACATTGAGGCTCGTTCCAGTGACGAGAAGGAACAACAATGCCCCGGAGAGCCCGGGAGGAATTGCCAGGAGGATGATGAACGGATCGGAAAACGAGGCGAATTGCGCCATCAGGATGAGATACACGAGCACTATCGCCAATAGCAGGCCAACGCCGAAACTGGAGAACGATTGTTGCATGTCGCGTACGGTGCCACTGACCGTGACTGTGATGCCATGCGGCCTTTGGATCCGCGCGACAACCGATTCAACTTGCTTCTCTACCCCGCTGAGGTCTTCTTTCTTCGGCATGACATAGATGTCGAAGACGCGTCGCAACTGGTAGTGATCGACTTCGGTGGGTGTATTGATCTGCGTGATATCGGCGAGAGATTGAAGTGGCGTTGTATCGGCGCCTCCCGGTGCACGAAGAGGGATCTGCCTGAAGTCGGTGAGCGTTTTGATTTGCGACTCTGGATACTGCACAGTCAACATGTAACTGTTGCCCGATACCGGATCGATCCAGAAGCTCGGGGCGATCATGCCATTCGATGTGAGCGCGGTAATGACATTGTCGACAACATCCTTGGGCGTTATCCCAAGCAGTCCTGCGCGTTCACGATTGATGTTGAGCTCGAGGCCAGGATAATCGAGATCCTGCGGAATCAGCACATCGCTCACTGAGTTCAACTGCTTCAATTTGGCTGCTGTTGCGTGAGCGATCTCGTATGCCTGATCCAGATCGTTTCCGCCGATCTGAATATCGATTGGTGCAGGTTTGCCCTGATTGACGACCGAATCGACCAAGCCACCAGCTTGAAAATACGTTGCAACGTCGGGAAAGTCCTGCGCAAGCTTTTCACGCACCTTTTGCATGTACGCATAGCTTCCGGTCTTGTGATTCTCGGTGAGGCTTACCTGAATGAAGGCGGTATGCATACCAGAGTTTGAGGTGTAGATCGCAGAGAGGTCGGGAGTGATACCGATGTTGGATACGATCATGTTCAGGTCGCGTGGTGCGACGACCTGGCGAATGTCCTGTTCCATCTTCGAGATGTAGTCGTCTGTCACTTCGATCCTGGTGCCTGCCGGAACTTTCACGTTTACGACGAACTGTCCAGGATCGATACGCGGGAAGAACGCCTTTCCGATCCATAGATAGGAAGCGAAGGTGAGCAAGACGACTATGCTGATTAGTCCGACCACCAAGGCAGCATGGTCCAACAATCGAGAGACTGCTCGCTCATACCACGTCTCGAATCTGCGGAATGCAAGATTGAATTTTTCGACCACTATGCGGAAGACTGAAAACCGATTCCTCACAGCCGGAACATGATCATCTTTGGGAGCGACCGGTCGGCGAGGAAGTTCGTGCCCCGGATCCATCTTGATGAACTTAGCGCAGAAGAGGGGCACCACGGTCATGGCAACCAGGTAGGAGGCGAAAAGCGAGATAACGACCGCAAGAGCTAGCGCGGTGAAAAGATACTTACTGACACCAAAAAGAAGCAGAACAGGGAAGAAGACGATGGAAGTGCTTACGGTCGCAGCCAGTACGGCGAGCTGAACTTCCTTGCCACCGTGTTCCGCGGCAACCGCTGGCGATTCACCCATCTCCATATGGCGAAATATGTTTTCCAGCACGACGACGGAGTTATCGATAAGCCTAGACAAAGCAAGGGCCAATCCGCCGAGTACCATCGTGTTGATAGAACTGCTTCCAAGGTTAAGTCCTAAAAACGTCGCCAGGACCGAGACCGGAATCGAGATCAGGACTGCGATGGTTGCTCTGACGTTTCCGAGGAACAACAGAATCATGAGCGCAGTAAGCACCAGCCCAATGGTGCCTTCATTGATGACGTTTTTGACCGCAATTTTCACGAACGCCGACTGATCGAATACGACGTCGGTTTTGAGCACGGAGGGGATGTCAAGCAGGTTGGCGACCGCTTTTTTGATTCCATTCACAATGGTGATCGTGTTGGAGTTGCCGCCCTGTTTGAGTATGGGTATGTACACGGAGTGCTGGCCATCCACACGAACGATATTGGTCTGAAGTTGACCGCCGTCCTTCGCCTGACCGATATCGCCAACCATCACCGATGCGTTTCCAACGGTCTTCAAAGGAAGATCGTTGATCTCATCCACGACAGGTACCTGGCTGTTCGCGTATATGTTGTAGTCCTTCATGCCGATGCGGACGTCGCCGGCGGGAAGGATGAGGTTGGAATTATTGAGAGAGTCCACCACGTCCATCAGGCTCATCTGATGAGCTTCCAGTTTGACTGGATCCACGTAGACCATGATCTGTCGGTAGCGGCCGCCATATGGTTGGGGAACTGATGCTCCGGGAACATTTGCTACCTGATTGCGAACTGAAAATTGTGCGAGGTCCTTCAGTTGTGTCTCGTTCAGCCCCTGCCCCTTCAGGGTGATCAGGCACACCGGCAGGTTTGCTGCATCGAGCTTCAGGACGACAGGTGGTAGTGTCCCTGGTGGCAAGCGCCGAAGATTTGCCATCGCAAGATTCGAGATATTACTTACCGCAGCGTTAGGGTCGGTGCCCGGCTGGAAATAGATCTTGATCAGACTTACACCGGGAAGAGAGCGAGACTCGATATGGTCGATACTGCTGCCAAGGGTGAAGAATCGCTCGTAGCTATTAGTAATGTCGGATTCAATCTGTTGCGGGGGCATTCCAGCGTAGAAGGTCGCGACGACAACCACGGGGATGTTGACCGCGGGGAAGAGATCTACAGGCATGCTCACGACTGTCGTGACACCAACAACAATGATGAAGAGGCACATCATCAGGATGAAGAAGGGATATTTGATCGCGAAGGAGGGCATCTACTGATCGCCCCCTTGTTTCGACATTCCGATCGTGGCAAGTTTGGGTTGAACAACCTGGCCGGGTTGATAGTTGGATTGCCCCGACACAATGACTTGCTGATGCTCGGCGAGTCCTTGTATGATCTCGACTCGATCCGACCCCTGAATCCCTAACCTCACGGGGAGTTTCGCTACCTTGTTGCCGGTATCGAGAGCCAGAACGTAGGCTTGGCCATCCCCCTCAAGAACCGCATTGGATGGGACAGTAAGCACGTTCTTCCGTTCCTGAAGAACGATCGTTGTCTCCGCCGTCATTCCAGTGCTTAGCGACAGATCAGGGTTCGGTACATCGACTTCTGCCAGCATGGTCCGGGTCGATGTCGTCAGCTCACGTGTGAAACGAACGATCTTGCCTGAGATTACCTTGCCAGTAGCCTGCAACTTAATTCGGACGTCTCCGCCAATTTTGATGAACGGAACGTTCTCCTCAGGAACCGGCATACGAAGCCGAAGTAGATCGCTTTGGGCAAGTTTTACGACAGGCATTGACTGCGTATTCGAAGCAGTTCCGGCTTGAATCAATGAACCGACATCGGCATAGCGCATCGTGACCACGCCCGCAAAAGGTGCCGTCACCACCGAATAGTCTTGCATGGCGGTCAAACGCTGATGATCTGCTTTAGAGATACCAAGCTGTTCCTGCGCTGCTTCAAGTGCTGCTTTGGCGACACTTACCTTCGCCTCTGCATCCTGGTCTTTGGCACGTGCGTCGTCCAACTCCTGCTCCGCAACCAGCCCCGGACGCATCCTCGCTGCCTCAGCAAGACGGGTATACGCGGCATGGAGGGCGGCATGATTTGCTTCTACAAGAGCCACCCCACTCTGCGCCCGCGAGATCTCGGATTGGCTATGCCTCACCTCGGCCTCGGAGCCTGCGACCTGCGCGTTCAACTCCGGTACTTCGAGGGTTGCGATGACTTGCCCACTTCTGACACGATCGCCAATATCAACATTGATGCGACGGACGTACCCCGAGACCTTTGCGTGGAGTTCAACCTCCTGATAGGGCTGAAATTCACCGGCGACCGTAAGGGTGCTCGATAGATCCCCTCGCATTACTGGCGCCACAGAAGCTGTGGCAATGGAAGGGGAGTCGGTCTGTTTTTCTCTACAACCAGAGGCAACAAGACATGAGAGCGCAATCAAGAACGCGCCCCGAATGACGATCGATGGAGATCGTAAAGGCATCGTATGGGCACCTATCGAGCTAGAGGATGTGCAACGCCGACGAGTCGATCCGAATGTAGGACTCCACTTAACGAGGAGTCGCGGCCATTTTTACGGATCGAACTGAGTGCTAGGAGAGGAGTAAGACTGGAGGAGGGCGAAACGAGAAGAAGCTTAAACCTGCAAATAGCTGCTGCGGCAATACTTTATCCGCAACGGTCCACTCGCGAAACGAGATGAGGACGTTCAGTCCTAGCAGCACCCCAGTAATAATGAGGCTCGGGAAGAGATCGACCAAGTCCAGTTGTGGAGAGGGCAGACGAAGTGGTTGGACTTGCGTCGAACTGACCGGCCGCTCCTTTTGAGAGAGCAACTTCGCGTGCGGAATGGATAAGGAAACACTACCTGGCGGGTCATAAAGAGATGTCTTGTATTTCGCACCCCATGCAATGACGCCTACTATCAGCACTAGGACGCAGGCAACAGTCAAAGATGGAATACGGCGACTTGTGGCGTCTATTCGCATGAAGCGTGGTTGAAATGATGCGGTTCGATCAAGCTAGTATCGCTCAGCCCCGCACCTTCTGCATAACTTGAAACGACTCCAAAACAGATCGCGGCAGGATTAATGTGATTTGTGTCTATCTCTTTTCGCCAAACCAAACCGGACTAATCGGATTGGCGACCCTCTATGATATGACCCATCATTGTCTCTTTTGTCACCAATCGCGCGATTCTCTAACGAAAAGGGTGGGTTCGGCCTATGCCCTGTCGAATCGGAGACCTTAGCTTGGAAGCGCAACCGTAGAAGAGCGCGTTTGCGCAGGATCGGTTTCTTTAGGCACACCTTTTGATACGGGCGAGTTGGCGATTTTCGGATGAGTAGATTCAAGGAGATGAGGGGTGCCGTGCGGCACCCCTTTTGAACATCTGCTAGAGAGCTTGTTGCTGTCCCTGTTTGATCAGTCG
>NZ_JAGSYF010000008.1 GCF_025685645.1 Edaphobacter bradus | reverse complement strand
GAAACGCGTTCTTCGGGTTGTGCTTCGACAGAACCTTCGTGATCGCCGCCGTCAGCGTCGTCTTGCCGTGATCGATGTGTCCGATCGTCCCGATGTTCACGTGCGGCTTAGACCGGTCAAACTTTTCCTTCGCCATGACTGCTTATCTCCTCATGTTGGCCGGTGCATGCACCGGCGGTTCTTGTGAAATCAAAAACGAAAAACGAAATCCTGCTTCTCTCAGTAGTACGAGTAAAGCCGGAAGAACCTCTGCCGCAGCTCAGGAGCGACCTTCTCAAGGCTGGCCAGGTAGAACTCGCGAATCTGGCCCTGGTCGCTGTCACCCAGATGGCTGTACTCACTCGCAGTCGATGATCCCAGAAGCCCCGCCTTCACGACGGACTCGAAGTCGCGAATGCGAAGCTTTAGCCTGTCGAGGGACTTGAGAAACTCGACGACCTTGCCCGTGGAAAACGAAGACTCGATGGCCGACTTCACCGCGCCAAAGCGCCGCGTGTCGCCCACCGGAAGTACAGGCTGCTCATACATCGTGCTCAACAATTTCTCCTGCAAACTGCCTTTGACTCTCTGGAGCGGGAGACGGGAATCGAACCCGCGACCAACAGCTTGGAAGGCTGTGACTCTACCACTGAGTTACTCCCGCCCATACGCAAGCAAGCAGGCGAATCAGCGATTCAGCCCTCATGCCGGCTGGATCGCGGCGCCTGCCGGCCCGCACAATTCTGGAGCTGATGATGGGGCTTGAACCCATGACCTCTCCCTTACCAAGGGAGTGCTCTACCACTGAGCTACATCAGCCTTACAACCAACCTTCTCATCCTACCGCGAACGCAGCCATCCAAGCATTACGCGGAAGCCAAAAAATCCCAGCAGGATCCACGTCAGCGATCTGAACTTTCCCGGCTCTATCGTCTGCCAGGCAAGTAAAGCGAGTACTGCGAGCACTGCCAGCGCGATTGCCATTCGTCCACTGCCGGCAGGGCTCAAATCCACAACACTCACCCGTCAATGAATCCCAAATCTACAACACTACAAACTCAATGGTGCACAGGGGAGGATTCGAACCTCCGTAGCGCAAAGCGCGGCAGATTTACAGTCTGCTGCCATTAACCACTCGGCCACCTGTGCACATTCTGCCGAACTGCTCCGCACAGACATCGCGACTCGTCAAGGCGCGCTTCGATCCGGATTGCGGACCAAGCCGATTCCAAATCCCTTGAAGAAGTCTCCTGAGGTCTGCGCAACCAGAACGGTGCGGCAGTACAACCAAATTCAATCTCTTCTCGCCGAGTGAACTGGAGCTGGCGAAGGGACTTGAACCCCCGACCCTCTGATTACAAATCAGATGCTCTACCAGCTGAGCTACGCCAGCCCACACAGCCTTCTGTCTTGCCCCTGTAAGCCCTGTCCGCAGAGAAACACGGAAGTGCCCGCGCAGAGTGCGCCGCAAGATCAAAGTTAGCATAGTGAAGTCACCTGAGCAATGCCTCCATCGCAGACCACGTCCTTGTCTTGCAAGCGCCTGATTGCATGCTAGCCTTGACGGCGTCTAAATAGCGGCGTCGACGCTCGATTCTGGGAGGTCTCCTCGCAATGCCCGGTCCGCGGAACCTTGTTCTCTCTGGCTCCTTTCTTGGCTGCACTCTACTCCTTTCCGCCGCGCTCCTTTTTCCCCGTCCATCCAGCGCGCAGCAGGTCATGGACAACGACGCCATCGTCAGGCTGACGGAGGCTGGCCTGAACGAGGACATCATCATCCAGACCATCAACGCACAGCCGGGCCACTACGCGACCGGGGCCGGCGACCTCATCACTCTCAAGCAGGACGGCGTCTCGGAGAAGGTCATCGCCGCGATGATCAACAAGGCATCTGCGGCTTCTGGGGCGAATGGCGCTGGCGTTGTCACTTCGCCAGCTGCCAGCTTTGCTGGCGTGGATGAGATCGGCGTCTACTACAAGAAAGAGAACAGCAAAGCCGACAAGTGGACTGCGATCGAGCCGGAGATCGTGAACTACAAATCTGGCGGGTGGGTGAAGAGCACGGTAACCCAAGGCATCATCAAGGAGGATCGAAACGGTCACATCGACGGCAATGCCAGCCAGCTGGTCCTGTCGCGCGGCACCAGCTTTCTGCTTTATGTTCCCGATGGCGTCTCCCCGGTCGAATACCAACTTCTCAGACTCCGCATCAACTCCAACAATCGCGAGTTCCGATCGCAGACTGGCGGCGTCTTTCACTCTTCAACAGGAGCCCAGCGAGATAACGTCAACTTCACAGCGGAGAAGCTTGCGCCGCGGATCTATCGCTTCACGCTCGGGCATGATGCAGCCAAAGGAGAGTACGGCATTCTGCCTCCTGGCATGATTAACGCGCCGAATGCCAGCCGCGCAGGAAAAATCTATACCTTCGCAATCATCGAATAAGCGTAATAATGCTGTGTAGTCTCTATGCCAACACGCCGGCACGCATACGCTTTGACCCACCTCATGATTCTCATCCTTACGCCCGATGCGTAGATCGACTCGCTATTCGCTACTGCTTGTGCTGGCGCTTCTCGGTGCGCTCACCATCGCCGTCGTGCTGCGCAAAGCCGCGCCTCCCGAGGCCGCGCGTCTGCTGCCTGAGTCTGACGCCATCGCCTACGTCACTCTGAAGCCGATACGCCTGGCCACGCACTTCGACCGCAACCTGGTCACGCGGAGCCCCGAGTACCAGCGTTTCGTCGACGCCACTGGCATCGTGCCGGAGCGCGACCTCGATGTGGCCGCCTTTGCTCTTCACCGGATGGACAACCCCAACGGCCCCAACGGTCCAGTTGGCTATTCCGAGGTCTTCGAGGGGCGCTTCGATGGCCAACGGCTCGCGAAGTATCTCGCGGGCATGGCTACAGCAAGCGAGATCTACGACCACCACACGATCTACACGATACCGATTCATGACGGTGACGCGGTCCGCCTGCTTCGCATCGCACAGCTTGGCTACGACAGCATTGCTATGTCGAACATGCCGACGACCGAGCAGATCCACTCCATCCTCGATCGCCACCGCTCCGCCGCTTCGCCGTTCTCTGGTTCCTCGTTGCTCTCGGCGCGGTATCGCGACGTTCCCCTGCTCTCCGCCGCCTGGGCAATCGGTCATATAGGCCTTCCCTTCTCCGATCGCGGTTACATCGCCATCTCCGGCTTGCGGCTTCCCATGCCAGAGGACACAACCTTCGTCGCCAGTCTGCGATATGTGGGAACACTGCATCTGCGGATTGAAGAGATATCTCCAACTGAAGCTGACGCACAGCGCTCCGCGGCCTCCCTCAACACGCTGCTCGGACTTGTCAAATCCATCCAGCAGGTACAGCCACGAAACGCCTCCGACGCCGCCATCCTCCAGATCATCGGTTCTCTGAAACTCGAACAGCGCAAGGACCGCGCCATTCTCACCGCGACGATCCCCATCGAGGCGCTGCAGCAGCTTAGCGGAACCACTTCACAGCTCTCTCCCGGCATCCAACCACCTGAAGTACCCGCTGCGTCGCGACCGGATTCGACTCACTGACCTCCTCGCATCGGTCCTTCTCGAGGCCGTCATGATATCTCCCCGCCGGACTGCCCCAGCATCCTTCCTCATTTGCCTGTACTTCGCCATCGGCTGCAGCAACGGGAGTTCTACCTCGTCTACAACCACCACGATGGGTGGGTCAGGCACGAGCACCATGCAGGCTAACGCTGGGTGCATCGGCGCCGTTCAGACCGGCTCTGCGGCCTTTATCGACTACACCAAAGAGACGCCCGGAGCGTGCCGCCATCTCACGCCGGCTGATCTGCCTCAACCCAACACTGCATCCTCTGTGACGAATGGATCAACTCTAGTGGCCCGCGTCAATAACCAACTCCCTCAGGTGCCCTCCGGATTCACTGTGCAGCAGTACGCTACCGGCCTGAATAATCCCCGACTGCTCGCCACCGCACCCAACGGAGACATCTTCGTCGCCGAACCCGCCGCCAATAACGTTGTCGTACTCCGTGGTGTGGATGCGACGGGCAAGGCACAGTCCACCAGCACCTTTGCGTCGGGACTCAATGCTCTCTTTGGCATTGCCTTTTACCCTGTGGGCGCTAGTCCGCAGTATGTCTACGTCGCCAACGTAGACTCGGTTGTTCGCTTTCCCTATCAAAGCGGGGACACTCAGGCCCGTGGCGCCGCGCAAGTCGTCGTTGCCACCCTTCCCCACAATGGCGGCCACAGCACGCGAACCCTTGCCTTCACCAGCGATAATCGCTTGCTGGTCTCGGTAGGCTCCGCGGGAAACGTCACCAATACCGACACCGACACCTCCGAGACGAACCGCGCCGATGTGCTCGCCTATACGCCGGATGGAACGTTCCTGAAGATCTATGCCTCTGGCCTGCGCAACGCAGTCGGACTTGCGGTGAACGCCGCCGGTGCCGTGTGGGTCTCCGTCAACGAGCGAGACGGACTCGGCGATAACCTGCCGCCCGACTTTGTCACCCACATTCAGGAGGGCGGTTTCTATGGATGGCCGTGGTACTACATCGGCGCCAATCCTGACCCGAGCCTGCCACCCAGTCACCCCGAGCTTGCCGCAATGACGATCGTGCCGGACACGCTTCTTCAGCCTCATTTTGCTCCGCTCCAGATAGCCTTCTACACCGGCTCGCAGTTCCCCGCCATCTACAATGGAGACATCTTCGTCGCAGCGCACGGCTCATGGAATAGATCCATCCGCAGCGGCTACGAACTGTTGCGCGTGCTGCTGCAGAATGGCACCGCGACAGGGGTCTATGAAGACTTCATGACCGGCTTCGTCAATGCCGACGGCACCGTCTGGGGCCGTCCTGTGGGCGTCACTGTTGGCTCCGACGGCGCTCTCTACGTGAGTGACGACGCCTCCAACTCAGTCTGGCGTATCGCTTATACCGGCAGCTAATTCACCGACTTGGAAGCGAGGGAGCTGCGAAGACCTACCGGGCTTGCGTTCATCCGCGATATCACATTTTCATAAATTGCAGCTAGCATGGAGATCAGGTTCTTTCAGGAGGAACACACCGATGCGCTACGGGACCCCGCTGCTCGCTCTCTCGCTGTTACCTGTTACTCTCGCCGCCCAGACAAACACCGGCTCGTCATCCTTTCACGATTGGACGCAGGAGAAGCCCGGCGTCCGCTGGAAGACCATCGTCAGCGATCTGCCCGAGCCGAACGAGGCCGAGTCGGTCGATAACGGCCCCACACTCGTGCCGCGTCCGGATGGCGCGTGGCCGGAGGCTCCTGCCGGCTTCAAAGTGCAGCTCTACGTCGACGGCGGGTTCAAGCAGCCGCGTCTGATTCGTACCGCGCCGAATGGCGATCTCTTCGTCGCCGACAGCGAGGCGGGCGAAATCGTTGTGCTGCGCGGCTTGACTCCGGATGGAAAGGCAGCCACGAAGGAAACCTTTGCTACCGGTCTTGATCACCCGTTCGGCATTGCCTTCTATCCGCTCGGGCCCAACCCGAAGTGGGTCTACGTCGCCAATACGACCTCCGTCGTCCGCTTCGCCTATAAGAACGGCGACCTCAAGGCCTCGGGCCAACCCGAGACGATCGTCCCGACATTGCCTGGCTATGCTCAGCTTCGCGGCGGCGGGCACTGGACCCGCGATGTTGTCTTCTCGAAAGACGGCCGCCGCATGTTCATCTCCGTCGGCTCGGCCTCCAACGTCGACGACACCGACAACAACCCTAACGAGTTTCACCGCGCGGATGTCCTCGAGTATTCTCCCGAAGGCAAGTTCGTGAAGATCTATGCGAGCGGCCTCCGCAACTGCGTCGGCGAGGCGATCAACCCCATCACGGGCCAGCTCTGGTGCTCCACCAACGAGCGCGACCGGCTTGGCGACAACCTCGTGCCGGACTACATCACCAGCGTCAAAGAGGACGGATTCTACGGCTGGCCGTGGTGGTACATGGGTCCGCACCAGGACCCACGCCACGCAGGCAAGCATCCTGAGCTGAAGGACAAGGTCATTGTTCCCGACGTCCTGTTGCAGTCCCACTTCGCATCGCTTGAGATGCTCTTCTACAACGGCAAGCAGTTTCCCTCCGACTACACCGGAGACGCCTTCGCTGCCGAGCACGGGAGCTGGAACCGAGCCCACCGCGCTGGTTATGAGGTCATCCGCGTGCCGATGAAGAACGGCCATGCCACCGGCGAGTATGAGGACTTCTTGACCGGCTTTGTCACCCCCGATGGCAAGGTGTGGGGGCGCCCGGTAGGCGTTACCGTCGCCAATGACGGCTCGCTCTTCGTGACCGACGACGCAACGCGGAGCGTCTGGCACGTGATCTACACCGGCAAATAGTGCTTATATAGAACGACGGCGCGGCCTGCTACAGAAGCCGCGCCGTGTTCTTTCCACCCACATCCGCCAGCAGCGCTCAGGCGCAGAGCTGGGGCACGTTCCCCACCGGTATCGGAATCAGACCCGCAGCCGGCTCTTCCGCGATAATTCGCAACAACGCATCGACGCAGTCTGGATCGAGCTTTCTGGGAGCGAGCTTCGTGAGGATCGAGACGATCTGCCTGAGGTCGAGTCCCGTCCGGTAGGGACGGTCCTCCGACAAGGCTCCATACACATCGGCGACCGCGACAATGCGCGACTCCAGCGAAAGGTCCGCCCGCATCAGCCGGTTCGGATACCCCGTGCCATCGAGCTTTTCGTGGTGCTCCCCAGCGATGATGGCCATCTCCCGGAACGGCCCGATGCGCTCGAGAATCTGCCGCGTGAGCCCAGGATGCTGGTAGACAGACTCCCATTCAAACTCGTCCAGATACGTTGCCTTGTCCAGAATGGTGTTCGGCACGCTGAGCTTGCCAATGTCATGCAAAAGCGCCGCACGGCGGACCAGTTGCACACGCTCCGGCGCAAGTCCCATCTCGCGTGCGATCCCATAGGCCGCATCCGCAACGCCCATCGAGTGCCTGAAAGTGAAATGCGACTTTGCATCCACGACGTCCGCAAAAGCCTCGCAGATCTGATCAATCCTGCCACCCTCCAGGGTGTGCCGGGTTCCGGCGTCAAGGTCAAGCACCGCTCGCCGCGTATCGTCCTGGCTGTCGGAAGGCAGACAGTGGTTCCAAAGCACGCCACGCCGGTGCAGAGAGACCGCGACTCGCACCAACTCCGGATCAAACCACGTTCCGCTGCGCTCGATAAGCGTATGGATCGCCTTCTCGACGCCGCACTCACCGGAGAAGACATCGAGATGCTGGGCTACGGCGCAGATGCGAGAGAGCAAAGGAATCTCCCCGCCCTTCAACGCGTCGGGATGCCCTCCGCCGTCCCAGTGTTCCTCGATACTGCGAACGGCTTCGGCGGCTGCCGCACCGAGGCCTAGTTTGGTGACGATGCCAGCACCTCGGTCGCATTGCAGCACGATCTCGTGCGTCGTGCTGGTGTTGGCGTTGCTGCTGCGGCCGACGTCCTTCAAGAGCAGCGCAAAGTAGAGGCTGCTGGTCGCCTCGGCCGTCAGCTTCAACTCGGCAGCGATTCGCATTCCGAGAAGGCAGCTCCGCAGAGCATGCCCCAGAACCGCTCCCTCGGTCAGGTCAAGCGCATAGGAGAGAGCGGAGATAATCTCCGACAGTGAGATCGAACCGTCTGTGTTCGAGAGGCCGCGCCGAAAGGAGGCCGAGGTTTGAACCATGTAATTAATCGTTCCAGTTCCGGCGTACACCACCGTCGAGATTGGGAACCACAGCCGCAAGCCACAAAGCCTGAGACCGAATATCTTCGAAATAGTACCGGTCTGCCGGGCTGCCCTGGAACTCCCCAAAAGATGCATAATCAGTCACCTGCGCGGGCGACCTTATTTGCAAAAACGTCTCTGTTGCCTGATTCTGCTGCAATGGAATTTATCGGCCCCCGCACCCAGACAATCCTGCGCTACAACTTTTTTGTCTCTCTCTGGATTCTCTTTTGTCTGATCCTCCTCGCACCTATGACACCCGCACAGACCGCTCCGGCGAGCCGACAGATCCTCCCGCTGAACACGGGCTGGCAGTTCCGTCAGATGGACACCCCGAACGCCGAGTGGCGTCCAGCCACTGTCCCCGGCGATGTTCACCTCGACCTGCTGGCGAACAAGGTAGTCCCCGATCCGTTTTACCGCGACAATGAAGCCAAGCTGCAGTGGATCAGCCAGGCCGGCTGGGAGTACCAGACGACCATCACGGCAACACGCACGATCCTCGCCCGCAAACACATCGACCTGGTCTTCGACGGCCTCGACACCTATGCCCAGGTCTACCTCGACGGCCATCTCCTGCTCACCGCCGACAACATGTTTCGCCAATGGCATGTTGACCTGAAGCCTTATCTCAAGCAGGGCGCCAACACTCTCCACATCGTCTTTCCTCCGCCCGACAAGGTCGCGCACGAACGCGCCTCGCAGGACAGGTGGAGCAAGATCATCCAAGCCGCGGACAAGACCTACATCCGCCGCGCAGCCTACGAATACGGTTGGGACTGGGGGCCGACCTTCGTCACCAGCGGCATCTGGCGCCCGGCCTCGCTCAGCCTGTGGGACGGCGCACGCATCGACGACCTCCACATCCGCCAGAGCGACATCTCCGCGGCGGTCGCGCGACTCAACGCGCAGGTGCAGATCACCTCAGACATCGACACCGCCGCAATCATCCGTCTCACCTACACGCAGGACGGGAAGAAGGTTGCGACGACACGCACGGTCGCGCTCCACCGCGGCGACAACACCATCGATGTCCCCGTCGAAATCTCCAAGCCTGCTCTCTGGTTTCCCGCAGGGTACGGAGCACACCCAATCTACGAGTTCACCGCAGAACTCAGTCTTGGAGCGCATCTCGTCGATAAGCGCACGACCCGCACCGGTCTGCGTTCCGTCGTGCTCGAGCGCGACCGCGACAAGTGGGGCCGCTCGTTTGAGATTGTGGTGAACGGAATCCCCATCTTCGCCAAGGGAGCGGACGTCATCCCCTTCGACTCCTTTCCCTCACGCGTCACAACGGCAACCTACCGCCACATCCTGCAGTCCGCCGTCGATGCCAACATGAACATGATCCGCCACTGGGGCGGCGGCTACTACGAGTCCGACGAGTTCTACCAGATCTGCGACGAGCTCGGCCTGATGGTCTGGCAGGACTTTATGTTCGGCAACGAGTGGCAGCCCGGCGCCTACGACTTCAAGCAGAACGTCGAAAAGGAAGCTGAGTACCAGGTCACCCGCCTGCGCAATCATCCCTCCATCGTCCTCTGGTGCGGTAACAATGAAACTGAGATCTCGTGGAATTGGGGACAGGTCACGAAGATCCACAACGCTCTTCAGCCCGAATCCCGGCGCCGCATGTGGGAGGACTACCTCACCGTCTTCAGCGGCATCCTGCCCCGCACCGTCGCCCGCCTCGCGCCCGAGACTCCCTACTGGCCCAGCTCCCCCAGCGCCGACTACGAGGACGTCTCCGACACCTACGCCTCCGGCGACATGCACGACTGGAACGTCTGGCACGGCCGCGTCCCCTTCACCGAGTACGAGGAGCATCACGGCCGCTTCCTCACCGAGTACGGCTTCCAGTCCTTCCCCCAGTTGAGCACCATCGACGCCTTCACGCTGCCCGAAGACCGCACCAGCATCTTCACCCCCGTCATGCTTGGTCACCAGAAGAACAACGAGGGCAACTCGCTCATCCAGGACTACATGCTCAAGGACTACACCGAGCCGAAGGACTTCCCGTCCTTCCTCTACGCCAGCCAGGTCCTGCAGGCCGAAGGCATCAAGATCGGCGCCGAGCACCACCGCCGCGAACGCCCGCGCACCATGGGCTCCATCTTCTGGCAGCTCAACGACTGCTGGCCCGTCGCGTCGTGGTCCAGCATCGACTACTACGGCAACTGGAAGGCGCTCCAGTACTACGCGCGCCGCTTCTTCAGCCCTATCCTCGTCTCGCCGCACATTGAAAGCAACGCACTCGCAGTCTACGTCGTGGACGATCACACATCACCGGCCCCCGCGCATCTTCGCGTGCGCATCATGGACTTCAGCGGCAAGGTCCTTGACGATCACGAGCAGGACCTGAAGCTCGCCCCGCTCGCCAGCAAGATCTACTATCAGGAACCGCTGCCCGGGCTTCTGAGCAGGATTGGCGTCGATGCCTCGACGGTCTTCGTGGCCACCGACCTCACCATCGACAACCACACCGTCTCGACCAACCTCATCTACCTCGTTCCCACAAAACAGATACGTCTCCCACAGGCAGAGATCTCCCATGCCATCGCAAGAGACGGCTCTGCCTACACCCTCACGCTGTCCTCAAAGGTTCTTGCCCGCGGCGTCTACGTCACCTTTGGCTCAAGCAAGGTCGAGGTCTCTGACAACTACCTCAACCTTCTGCCCAACACCCCGCAGACCATCACCCTGCAAACCTCTGCGTCGCTCGAAGACCTCAACAAGAGCCTACGCATCGTCTCGCTCGTCGACGCCTTCCCGCAGCAGCAGCAGGCTAAACGCTAGCGCACCCATACAAACAGCAAGGCCGGCCAAATCGGCCGGCCCTTTGCCTGCTCTCAAAATCAATTTAGCGATTCAGTCCAGCCGCCTTCGTGCCTGCAAGGCCGATCGCAGGGGCTGCCGGAGCTTCGCTTCCGAGGTCTGCGAGCGTCATCCGCAGATACTTATGCGGATTTACCGGCGTGTTGTGGATACGCACCTCGTAGTGCAGGTGTGAGCCCGTCGACCGGCCGCTATGCCCTACGTAGCCGATCACCTGGCCTCGCACCACGGTCTGTCCAGATACCACGGCAAAGCCGGACATGTGTCCGTACAGCGTCTCGACTCCGTGTCCGTGGTCGATGACCACCTCGCGTCCGTAGCCGTTGGACATCTCCGCGACCTTGATCAAACCATCTGCGGTTGCCCGTACGGGAACACCATTCGGGGCCGAGATGTCGAGTCCCTTGTGGAACTCACCCTCGCCATTGCCCAGAATCGGATCATCGCGCTCACCGAAGCTGCTCGTAATGGGACCCATCACCGGCCACAGCGACGGCACATATTCGGCTACGTCCCCGGACCCTCCCGGAAAACCGGCAAATGGATTCGCATCCGAGTAGGTCGGACGATTCAGCCCTGAGAGACTCCGGGCCGCCGCCCCGTTCATCGCCGAAGTGCGCAACGAATAAAACGCATCGACCGACTTGTAGTAGCCGTCATCCGTCATCGCCGAAGCGGTCTCGGTCAACGGCGTCGTTGCAACCGCATCAGCCACCGCAGCCGACCTCGCCTTGCCCGTCACCTTGCCCATCGGCACAGCGAGCTTGCTTGCTGTCAGTCCATAGATGGCGGAAACTTCGCTTGCCAGCGATCCCAGCGACGCCGCCCGAATGTCTTTCTCATGCGCCTGCTGTTCAAGATGCGCGTAGTCCTTCTGCAGCGCGTTGTGGTCCTGCCGCAGTTGGTTGAACCGAGCCGTCTTGATCAGCATCCGCGAATATGATCCTGCGAGCCCCGTGATCGTGAACATGCCGATCACCGCAGCCGCCACAAAGATGTAGGCGTAATGCAACGGTACCGGCACCTTGTTGATGGTTCCGTCTTCGCCGCGGCTGACGAACATGATGTAATAACGTTTCTTGAGGCTCATCCTGAATCCAGGCCCAAAGGTTTCGCCGCCAACACGCGGTTCTGAGGAGAGTTCCGAATATTGGACGGCAAAATGAACTTTGCCAATCGTCATTCAGAATAGAAAGACCCTCTTGAGCACTTTAAAGAGGGTAACAAAGCAGCAACATGCAGGCAACCAATTTTAAGCAAAGAACTTACCCCCGATCTACCACAAATGTGGCATTTAGCGCCAACCGGTTATCCTGCTTTCCAGCATGCGAAAGACGCCGTCGAAGCCGCTGGGAGAGCTTGCCCTGATCGACCGAATCCGCCACGGTTCCACCCGCCGAGCAACGCGCTCGGTCGCGCTCGGCATCGGGGATGACTGCGCGATCCTCCGTCCCCCGGCTGGCAACGAGATTCTGGTGACGACCGATCTCTCCCTCGAAGGCCGCCACTTCCTCCGCGACCGTCACCCGCCTGAGTCCGCCGGCCACCGCTGTCTCGCACGGGGCCTGAGCGATCTGGCCGCCATGGGAGCGACCCCGCTGGCTGCCTTCCTCTCGCTCGCTCTCCCTGCCACGATGCTCTCCACGAAACGAAGCCTCGACTGGGTGGACCGCTTCTTCGCCGGCCTCTATCATCTCGCCAGCCTCCACAACGCGCCCCTGGCTGGCGGCGACACCTCGGAGTCGCCCAGCGGTCTGATCCTCGCGGACATCCTCCTCATCGGCTCGGCGCCGCGGGGACGCTCCCTGCGCCGCTCCGGCGCTCGGGCAGGAGATGCCCTCTACGTCACCGGCTCCCTCGGCGGCGCATCGGCTGAACTCGCGAATCTCCTCGTCCGCCGCAGCCCCTATCGGAGCGTCAACAACCTCGACGGTCACCCACACCTCTTCCCTGCACCCCGCCTCGCCGTTGGCCAGGCCCTCCTGCGGCGGTCACTCGCCACCGCAGCCATCGACCTTAGCGATGGCCTCTCGACCGACCTCGCTCATCTGTGCGAATCCTCGAAGCTGCGCGCCGAGATCGAACAGGCGGCCCTCCCGATCCACCCGCTCGCGCGGAAGCTCTCCAGGGAGCAAGCTCTCCACGCCGCGCTGCACGGTGGCGAGGACTACGAACTGCTCTTCGCCGCACCGCCTGACCAACGCATCCCCCGTATCATCAGCGGGGTATCGATCACGCGCATCGGCACGCTGAAGCCCCGGCGCACAGGACAGCCGGAGATCACCCTGATCGAGCCCAGCGGCAGACGAAGCCGCCTCCAGCCCGGAGGGTGGGAGCACTTCTCTGCCTCCGGCAAAACCACCGGCTAACCCACCAGCGCCATCAGGCTTTGAAGTTCTTCTTGAGCGTCTGCCAGCACGTGTAGTACTCGTGCTGCAACGACGCCGTGTCCATCGCAAACTTCGTCGGACGGCAGACGAAGCGAGTCTCAAACATGAAGGCCAGCGTGCTTTCGAGCTTGACCGGCTTCAGCTCAGCGTTCGAGGCGCGCTCGAAGGTCTCCGCATCAGGCCCGTGGCCGGACATGCAATTGTGAAGGCTTGCCCCGCCGGGGATGAAACCTTCGGCTTTTGCATCGTACGCGCCCTCGATCAAGCCCATGAACTCGTTCATAAAGTTGCGGTGAAACCACGGCGGGCGGAAGGTGTGCTCGGCCACCATCCAGCGCGGCGGAAAGAGGACAAAATCGACGTTGGCTGTTCCGGGGAGTTCGCTGGGCGAGGTGAGCACCGTGAAGATACTCGGGTCGGGGTGGTCGAAGCTGACGGTGTTGATGCAGTTGAAGCGCGCCAGGTCATACTTGTACGGCGCGTAGTTGCCATGCCACGCGACGACGTCGAGCGGCGAATGGTCAAACTCCGTCGCCCAGAGGTTGCCGTGAAACTTGGCGACGACCTGAAACTTTCCGTTATCTCTGTTATCGAACGCGGCGTGCGGGGTCAGAAAATCGCGGCTGTTTGCCAGGCCGTTGGCTCCGATGGGACCGAGGTCAGGCAGACGCAGCGGCTGCCCGTAGTTTTCGAGCAGATAGCCGCGGGCCTCCTTTTCGAGCAGCGAGACCCGGAACTTGATGCCGCGCGGAACAACGGCGATCTCGCCGGGAGAGAGCTCGAGGATACCGAGCTCTGTATGCAGCGCGAGGCGGCCGAGTTGGGGGACGAAGAGCAGCTCGCCGTCGGCGGTGTAGAAGAAACGGTCCGTCATGCTCTTGTTCGCGGCGTAGATGTGGATGGCCACGCCCGAGTGCATAGTGGAGTCACCGTTGCCGGCCAGCGTCGTCAGGCCGTCGATGAAGTCCATGGGCTGCGTGGGGATTGGAAGCGGGTCCCAGCGAAGCTGGTTCGGCGGAGTGTCAACCTCGTTGAACGGAGTGGACCGCACAAGGCCGTTGGCGATGCGCCCGTAGGGCTTGTGCATCACCGAGGGGCGGATGCGGTAGGTCCAGGTGCGTCGGTTGAGCAGGCGCGGTGCGGTGAAGGGGCTGCCGCTGAGCTGCTCGGTATAAAGGCCGAGCGGAGACTTCTGCGGGGCATTCTGGCCGATGGGGAGAGCGCCTGCGACGGCCTCGGTGGCGAACTCATTGCCGAAGCCGGTGAAGTAGTGGAGATCGGGCATAAGGTCCTCGTTCATAGAGCTGCGTCTGCGGAACAAAAACTTCGCGGCGCGCCGAGGGCGCTCCGAGCAGACACCGTAGCTTAGCTGAAACCAGACAGAATGTGCTCAGGAAGTACGCCGTCAGGATTCCCGTGCAGGATTAGCCGAGGAGATGACGACCGTCTTCGCATTGAGAAACTCGCGCATCCCCGCGGCGGAGAGCTCGCGACCATAGCCGGAGTGCTTGATGCCGCCAAAGGGCAGCCGGGGATCACTCGCGACCATCGCATTCAGAAAGACTGCCCCGCACTGAAGCTCTGAGACGAACCGCTGCTGCTCCGCAGGATCGCGGGTCCAGGCAGAAGCAGCCAGGCCGAAGGGAGTGTCGTTGGCGATCTCGATGGCCTCCTCCAGCGAGCGCACGCGGAAGAGCATCGCCACGGGGCCGAAGAGTTCCTCACGGTAGACGGCCGATTTGCGTGGAACTCCTGCAAGCACCGTCGGCTCGAAGTAGTTGCCGTCGCCCATCATACGCTCGCCACCGGTAAGGAGCCGGGCCCCAGCAGCAACCGCGATCTTCACCTGGGCCTCGAGGTCGGCGACGATTTGCGGCGTTGCCAGAGGACCGATGTCGGTCGAGTCCTTCATGGGATCGCCGATGCGCATGGCCTCCATGCCGGCCACAAAGCGGGACTCAAAGGCATCGTAGATGGAGTCAGCAACGATGAAGCGCTTGGCCGCGATGCAGGACTGGCCGCTGTTCACCAGGCGCGCACGAACGGCAGTCTCCACTGCGAGATCGAGATCGGCCGAGGGCATCACGATAAAAGGATCGCTGCCACCAAGCTCGAGCACCGATTTCTTGATGAGCCAGCCCGCCTGCGCGGCGATGGCGCGGCCCGCAGGTTCGCTGCCGGTAAGAGTAACCGCTGCGATCCGCGGGTCAGAGAGGACGCTCTCGACCTGCCGGGCTTCGACAAGCAGAGCCTGGAAGGCGCCGCGGGGAAATCCTGCGCGGCGGACAAGCGACTCAATCATCAGAGCGCACTGAGGAACGTTGGAGGCATGCTTGAGCAGGCCCACATTTCCAGCCATCAGCGCTGGAGCAAGGAACCGGAACACCTGCCAGAACGGGAAGTTCCACGGCATGACCGCGAGGATGACACCGAGCGGGTCCCAGCGGACGTAGCTGTGGTTCTCCGTCGGGATGGGCTCCGGCATCAGGATGCGCGCGGTGTTGTCGGCGTAGTAGCGGCAGGCCGTGGCACACTTCAAAACCTCTTGTCGCGCGGCATGCAGCGGCTTGCCCATCTCGAGCGTGATGACGGCAGCGAGATCGTCCGTCTCGTGCTCCAGAATGGAGGCGAGCTTGCGCATGCACAGGGCGCGATGCTCGAGCGGAACCCGTGCGTACTCTGCGAAGGCCTGCGCTGCGAGAGCGAGCTTGTCGCGTATCGCCTGCTCGGACAAGGGATCAAAGCTGCGCAGAAGTTTGCCGGTTGCGGGATTGATGGATTCGATGGCCATGCGTCGTGAAGAATTACTCCGATGCTAGCTTAGCAAGCGCTTCGGCGAGGATACGGGTACCGCGCGCGATGTCGGATGGCGCAGCGTACTCGTCGGGCCGGTGGCTGACGCCATTGCGGCACGGGATAAAGATCATCGCAATAGGCACGATGCAGGCCATGAAGGACGAGTCGTGATACGCGCGGCTCACCATCTTCCTGTACGGGATGCCGTTCGCCGCGCAAGCGTCTTCGAGGACCTGAACGATATGTTCCGAGGACTGCGCGGGCTGATCGGCGTTGATGAACTCTTCGGCGATGGTGACGTTGCGGCGTCGGCGAAGCTCCTCAATGTCAGCACGAATGGCCTGCATAACAGACTCGCGCCTCGCCGGATCGGTGTCGCGGATATCGAGTTGCAAAATGACGCCGCTAGGGACGCTGTTGACCGCGCCGGGATACACGTCGCAGGTTCCGACCGTGGCCACGGTGTCGATCGCTCCAGTCGCGAGCGTGTGCTTCTCCACGGAGAGAATCAGCTCGGCGGCAGCGCAGAGAGCGTCACGGCGGTCGGGCATCAGCAGCGCTCCAGCGTGACCTCCGAAACCCGTAATGGTGAAGCGGTAGCTGGCGGGCGCGGCGATGTTGGTGACGATGCCGATGGGAATCCCCTCGCGCTCGAGCAACGGTCCCTGCTCGATATGCAGCTCAACCCACGCATGGTAGTAATTGGCCGGAAGAACCACCGATGCGAGTGAGCCCGCGAAGCCTGCGGCAGAGCGAACCTCCGCCAGGCTGCGCGCAGTATCGGCGGGCTCGTTGGCCTCGCGCAGCGAGTCGGCGCGAGTGGGATCAAGCGTGCCGGAGAGAAGACGCGAGCCGATGCAGCCGATACCGAAGCGCGTCGGCTCCTCGGACGTGAAGAGGAGCAGTTCGATCGATCGACGCGGCTGAAGTCCGCTGCTCTTGAGAGCGCGCATAGCCTCAAGGCCGCCGAGAACGCCCACCGTACCGTCGTACATACCGGCGTGGGGAATGGCATCGAGGTGCGATCCCGTTCCGACCGCAGGAAGCTGCGGCTCCGCGCCGACCCAGCGGATGAACGTGTTGCCTACAGAATCTTCACGAATCGTAAAACCCTCTTTGACAGCGATCTCTTTGAGCCAGGCGCGTGCACGGAGGTCGTCGGGCGAGAAGACGATGCGAGTGACGGCCGTTCCCTTGGGATCGGGCTCGACGCCGGTGAAGGTGGCAAGCGTCTGGAGTTCGTTGAGGAGACGGGCTTCGTCGATATGGATCTGCATGGTTCGAGTACCTGTCCGGTTCAAGAGTCTAGCTGAGCGGGTGACGGTTCCAGTCTTTGTAGATGAGGTACTTCGCGGGCTTCTTGCCAATAGCTCCAAACCACTGCGGGCAGTACGGCGCCATCCAGATGAAGTCTCCGGCAGTGACGGGATACCACGAGTCCCCGAGGCGATAGATGCCACCGCCTTCAAGCATCAGCAGGCCGTGCTCCATCACATGCACCTCGACCATGCTGAGTGCCGCGCCCGGGCTGTAGGTCATCGTGTTGACGGCGAAGTCGAAGCCAGAGTCCCCGGGCAGCAGCGCACGGACCTGCAGATCAGGATCGCCGTTGAGCGCGGTGGAGGCGACGGCACTCTCCTCGCCAAGAAAAGCCTCCGGAATCGGCGCACCGGAGAGCGGCTTGTAGGGCTTCTCGATGACTGCGACGCGCGTGGTAGACGTAGCCTTGAGCTGATGCCGTACACCGGCAGGCAGGTAGGCATAGCCGCTCTGCGACAACGTCTCCGTGCCGTTCCCAGTCGTCAGGGTGGCAGCGCCTTCGAGCACGTAGAGAAAGCGCTGCGCCTCCGTCGAGCCGAGGACGCCGTCGGTCTCAAACTCGGCCGTGTACTGGGTAAAGGCCGCGCCTCCAGCGGGCGAGATGTGAACGACGGCGGTCGCCTTCTTCATGCCGGGAAGCTCGGCGCGGACAAAGGTGTCCGGCGTGTGTAGGAGATGGTCGCGCTGACTGGTGCTGCGTGTGTGGCCGAGATTATGCATGGTAGTCCGTGAGCAGATTCTTATCATCGCGCAGTAGCGCCAAGAACTCCATCGCCGTTGCGAGCGCTGCGTCTATATCTTCGGGCAGCACAGCCTCATCGGGATGATGGCTCAGCCCGCCGGGGCTGCGGAGAAAGAGCATGGTCGAGGGAATGTGGGGAGCCATGACCATAGCGTCGTGCCCGGCTCCGCTGGACATCATGCGCGAGGGATACCCAGCCTGTTGCGCGGCGGCGTGAAGGAGCCTGGTGAGCCGGGAGTCCATTGGCACGATGGTCTGATCGAGCAGAAGACGCGAGTTGAGCTCCACGCCACGTCTCGCAGCGGCTGAGGCGGCGCTTTGCAGAAGCGTGGTGACTGCGTCGTTGCGCGTAGCGTCGACGGCGTGGCGGACGTCAAGCGAGGCAGTCACTCGACCGGGGACCACGTTGCCGGCACCGGGTTCGGCATGGATTTTGCCGACGGTTGCAACAAGGCCGGGGACAATTTGCGCGTGGGCCTCTACGCTGACGATCCACTCCGAAGCAGCCGACAGAGCGTCATGGCGCAGGCGCATCGGCGTAGTCCCGGCATGGTTTGCCTGCCCGGTAAAGGTAAGCTCGAAGCGACTCTGCCCAACAATCGCGTCAACGACGGCAAGAGACGCCGATTCCGCTTCGAGAACGGGCCCCTGCTCGATGTGGAACTCGAGATAGGCAAAGGTTTCGGGCGCGAACTTCGCGGCGGCCAAATCTTCGACGCGAAGACCGAAGCTTGTGATGGCTTCGGAGACCGTAACTCCATCAGCGTCAGGACGAGCGAGAAGTTCAGCGTCGAGCTTGCCGACAAGCGCGAGGCTGCCGAGGAATGGCTTGCCGAAGCGCACGCCCTCTTCCTCGGAGAAACCGACGACCTCGATGGCAAAGGTCAGCTTCGCGCCGTTCAGTTGCTCGACGACTGCCACGCCGAGGACAACGCCCAGAATGCCATCGAACGCCCCCGCATTCGGCACAGTGTCGAGGTGCGAGCCGATGAGCAGGCGCGGCGAATCCGGCGCAGTTCCGGGATAGAGGCCGCGAATATTGCCTGCTGCGTCGATGCCGACGCGCATTCCAGCCGCTTCCATCCACTGGCGTAGCAGCGTATGAACATCACGCATCGGCGGCGAGAGGAATGTACGCGTAATCTCGCCGGGGACCTCGGTGAACGCGGCGATCTGACGGCAGCGGGCGACGATCTCCTCTCCGCGTCCAACGCTGGGCGAAGCACTCATGCCGTGGGCCTGCGTCGGACGCGCGCCTCGATGGTGCCGTGCGGCTCGTCTGTCGGCACAAAGATCTCGTTGGGGTTGTCCTGGCCGAAGGGCGAGAGATCGACGAGAAGGCAGTGCTTGTTCGGCATCGTAAGCTCGATCTCGTCGATCTGCGGGACGGCCTCGAGCGCCGCCTGGGCCATCGCGAAGAGCGTCTGCTGCACAGATTTGCTGTCGTGCTCGGCGAAGGTCGCGAGCATGGTCTCGCGTATCCCGCAGCGCACAGCGTCATAGTCGAGGGCCTGAGTGTTGTAGCGCCACTCGGCGCGGAGAGCGGTACCGAAGAGACGGTCATTCGTCTCCTTTAGCGTCGTGAGCGAATCCTTGATGTAGCCCGCGAATCCAGACTTCGCGGTCTTGAGGATAACGAGATGCTCGAGGCCGGAGTGAATCTCGAAGGCGCCATTCTGCGCGCGCTCCACACGAGTCGTCTGTACCTCGCTGCTGCCCCGCATGAAGGTATCGGGATGCGGATCGCCATCTACAGTGAGGCGCTTCCACAGAACGCTCTCGATGGTGACGGCGGCGGAGCTGACCTGCGGATTGCGGCCGAGCAGAAAGTCGACAAGCTCGCGGCCATACCCCTCCATTGTGGTGGCGCTCGATGAGCGTGCAATCGAGTACACCGTGTTCTTCATCGTGTCGGTGGGAAGAATCTTGCTGTTGTCGCCTTCGAGATGCGCTGAGTCGAAGTCGCCCTTCAGCAGCACCTGCACACTCCATTCGCGCAGGTCGTTGCCATGCGCATGACGAGTCACCTTCATCAGGCGAACACGAGATTTACCGTAGCGATTTTCAGCAAGCTCAATCATGCGTTCTAACTTCCCCTGTAAGTTGTGTAGCCGTTAGCGGTGAGCAGCAGCGGGATGTGATAGTGCTGGCTGGGGTCGGCGATGGTGAAGACAACCTCGACGTAAGGATAGAGGCCGGTGAGCTTTTGCGAGTAGAAGTACTCCGATGTGGCAAAGTAAAGCTTGTAGTCAGTGGCGCACAGCGGGTGAGAACCGAGTAGAGTCTTGCAGCGTCCGTCGGCGTCCGTGCGGCCGGAGCCGATCTCGTGCCAGGCACCGCCCGCCGGATTGTCGTGGAACTCGAAAAGCTTGAGCGCGACGTTGGCAACGGGGCGGCCGATTGCAGTATCGAGAATGTGAGTTGAGATTCCCATTGTCAGTTGGACTCCAGCCAGCGGCGCAGTCGAAGCTGCGTAATCTGGCGTTGCTGTTCTGCTGCCTCACGGAGTTCGTTGGCGGCATCGTTGTTCATGCGTGATTCCAGGATGCCGAGTATCTCGGCAGATGTCTTGCCAGTGGCGCAGACGATGAAGATGCGGCCGAAGCGCTGCTCGTAGCGGCGGTTCGCCTCCGCAAGCGTGAGCTTTGCAGCTTCGTCGACGGATGCCTTGCTCTGCTCTTCCGATGACCAGCGCAGCGACTGCGCCGTAGCCTGCACTGCATGCAGCTGGCCAATCCGCGGATGGCTGTCGAAGGCCTGCTGCCAGTCGCTCTCGCCAAGCGCGAGCCAGATGTTGTTCGATGAGTCGAGCAGCGCGGCCTCATCAGCGATGGGACGTCGCGCGGCGAGCGTCTCAGCCCATGCCTGCGATCCGCAGCAGGGCAGAATCTCGCGAGCGGCGGATTCGACATCGAGCACGTTCCATCTTGCGAGGACCGGATTCATGGGTGTGGATCAGGATAGCGCGATCTCGCGCCCCAGTGGCACAGACGTGAACGGGCCGCCATTACTGTCTGTGTTCCTGCCCGCGAAATAAATGGCCTCTCCGCGAAGATAGGTCGCCTTGACGCGGCCTCGCAGCGTCTCACCCATGTAGGCCGAGATTGGATGACGATAGTGCAACTGGTCTGACGTCACGCTGAAGCGGGCCTCGGTGTCGAAGACAACAAAGCTGGCCTCGCGACCGGCCTTCAGGGCTCCAGCGTAACCGCTGAGGCCTGCAAGAGCCGCTGGAGCCGAGCTCATCCAGCGTGTCAGGCGATCGAGCGTCAAGCCTCGTTGCACGCATTCCGTATGCATCACAGAGAGCGCAAGCGACAGGCTCGCGATACCTCCCCAGGCGAGGTCGAAGCGGCCGGTCTCGGCGCGCTTCATCTCCGGTGGGCACGGCGAGTGATCGGTGACGACCATGTCGATGTCTCCGCGCTCCAGCGCGTGCCACAGCGCGTCGCGATTCTGCGCGCTGCGAATGGGCGGAGCGCACTTGAGCACCGTCGCTCCGTCGGGGATGCCTTCGGCGGCCAAGTGGAGGTAGTGCGGGCATGTCTCGACTGTGATCGGCAAGCCTTCGGCACGCGCGGCGCGGAGATCCTCAAGCGCGAGCGCTGTGGAGAGATGCACGATGTGCAGATGAAACTTGTACTGACGGCAGAGACGAATCATCAGGCGAATCGCCTCCAGCTCGGCCTCGTCCGGCCGCGAGGCGAGGTAGGTTACGTAGCGCCGCCAGTCTGCGTTCGTGAGCGATTGCGCGGCCTCGTCGATGGGCCCGGCAAGCTCAGCGTGAACGAGCAGCGGCAGGCCGCTCTCGGCGATTGCAGGCAGCGCGGCTTCGAGTTGCTGCTGGTTGATCATGGTGAAGCCGTCGCAGCCGGGGTAGATGAGGAAGCACTTGTAGCCGCGGACTCCAGCGCGAGCCAGCGGCAGGATGTGCTGCTGGTTGTCGGCGACCGCTCCGCCCCAAGGAGCCCAATCGACGAAGCACTCGCCCTGCGCGGCGCGGCGCTTGGCTTCAAGGGCCGCGACGGTAGTGGTCTCAGGCAGGCAGTTGAGCGGCATATCAACGAGCGAGGTGTAACCTCCGACGGCGGCGGCGAGGGTCGCAGTGCGGAAGCCCTCCCATTCCGTGCGTCCAGGCTGATTGATGTGGACGTGCGTGTCGACCAGGCCGGGAAGGATGGCGTCGCTGCCGCAGTCGTATACGATTGCATCGCTGGGAATCTCGGCGCGTTGGCAGACAGCAATGATGTTGCCGCCCTCGACGAGCAGCGCTGCAGGGCGCGTTCCTTCAGGTGTAACGACGCGGCTGGAGACGAAGGCATGTGCCATATAATCGGATTATCTCGCGACTCTCCCCTCGCTGAATCTACGCCAAGGATATCGATCTGAATGCAAGGCAATCCGATCTTTATGGAACAGGCGATCGCACTGGCGACGAAGAACGTCACGTCAGGCCGCGGCGGCCCATTCGGCGCGGTGATTGTGCGCGATGGCAAGGTCGTCGCCACGGGTGCGAACCGCGTGACCGCGACCAACGATCCCACGGCCCACGCCGAGGTAACGGCGATTCGGAACGCCTGCGCAGAGCTCAAGAGCTTCAGCCTTGAGGGCTGCGAGATCTACACGAGCTGCGAGCCCTGCCCGATGTGCCTCGCGGCGATCTACTGGGCGCGCTGCAAAGCTATCTACTTCGGCGGTACCGCGAAGGACGCCGCGGACGCGGGCTTTGACGATGCGTTTCTGTACGACGAGGTGAAGCGGCCCGTAGCTGAGCGCACGATCCCAACGACAACTCTTCTGCGCGACAAGGCGATCGAGAGCTTCGACGCCTGGCGCGCCAGTGCTGTGAACAGAATCGACTACTAGGAAAACGACGAAGACATGGCAACGAAAGCGAAGAAGCAGGCGGCCAGGATTGCGAAGAAAGCCGCGAAGAAGAGTGCGGACCGTGGAGTTAAGGTTGCGCTGCTTGGGTTCGGAACCGTTGGCAGCTCGGTCGCGAAGGTTCTCGCGACGGCGAAGTTTTCCGGAATAGAGCTGACGCATATTTTCAATCGCAATGTGGCACGGAAGCGCGATACTGCTGCGGCAAAGGCGGTTCCGGCTTCGGTTGTGTGGACTGAGAACATCGACGATGTGCTCAAGTCCAATGTAGATGTCGTAGTCGAGCTGATGGGCGGGCTCAACCCGGCAGAGGGCTGGATTCGCAAGGCACTCAGCTCGGGCAAGTCGGTCGTTACAGCCAACAAGCAGTTGATCGCTTACCGCGGGGCGAGCCTGGAGAGGCTGGCGGCGCAGCATGGCGTGCATCTGGTCTACGGCGCGGCGGTGGCGGGCGGCGTACCGGTGATTCCCGGCATGCAGCAGGGTCTGGGCGGCGACAAGCTCACTCGGCTGAGCGGCATCGTCAACGGTACATGCAACTACATCCTAAGCCGCATGGAGTCGGGCGCCGACTACGCGACGGTGCTGGCCGACGCGCAGCATCTTGGTTATGCCGAGGCTGATCCCTCGGCGGACGTCGATGGCTACGACGCGCGGGCGAAGCTGTGCATCCTTTCGCGGATCGCGCTGCGCTCGGAACTCGATCCGGATGCGGTGGCGACGCAGAGCATCTCCGCTGTCGAGGCGATCGATTTTGCCTACGCCAAGGAGCTTAATTGCACGATCCGGCAGGTCTCGCGGGCGCAGGTGGATGGCAGCGTAGTGCATGCGCGCGTGGCTCCGATGCTGGTTCCGCTGACGTCACCGATGGCCTGGTCGCACGGGACGCACAATATGGTCGTCACGAGCGGCGACTTCGGCGGCGACGTTGTCTTTTCAGGCCACGGCGCGGGCGGCGAGCCTACGGCAGTGGCTGTTGTCTCGGACCTGCTGGCCGTGGTGCACAACTCGACGGCAGTGCGTCTGCCGGCGAGGAAGCGCGCAGTGACGGGTGAGTTCCTGGCTCCGCACTACCTGCGGTTTGTGGTGGATGACAAGCCGGGCATCGTCTCGGCGATTGCGGGCGCGCTGGCCAAGGTTGGCGCGAACATCGATTCCCTGCTGCAGCGGCCGGGCTATCCGAAGCACAAGCTGCCGTTTGTCGTGACGACCGAGCCGTGCCTGACCTCGACGATTGAGAAGGCAATGAACTCGATCGCCAGGCTCGACTGTATGCTTGAGCGGCCGCTGTGCCTGCAGATCCTGGTACCTGAGGACAAGCCGGAGTAAGGCTGGCTTACAATGGCCGCGAGCGCTGCTGATTCCCTCGCCTGGAGGTTGCAATGCGACCTAGGATCGCCAATGGCAAAATCTGCTACGTCGAGGTTCCCTCGACCGATATCTCCCGCTCGGCCGAGTTTTACAGCCGCGTCTTCGGCTGGAGGATCCGGCAGCGCGGCGACGGATCGATCGCGTTCGACGATGGCGTCGGCGAGGTGAGCGGCGCGTTTGTGACCGGCAGGCCGCCGATGACGTCGGTAGGTCTGCTGATCTATGTAATGGTCGACAGCGTCGCCGCGACCGTGGAGTCCGTCCTGGCCAACGGCGGCGAAATCGTGCAGCCGATTGGAGCCGACGCTCCGGAGATCACGGCCCGGTTTCGCGACCCAGCCGGGAACATCCTCGGGCTTTATCAGCAGCCTGCCTGAGGGGTCCCCCTCCCCACATATTTGTGCAGTGTCTTCAAAAATAATGCTTTAGGCTCGGACTTCCACTGCAAGGTATTCTATTTACGCGGGTTACGGGCAAGATATTCACAACAAATGAGTTATTGGCACAGAAATGGAAAAGCCCCGAAGTCAGTCCGGGGCTTTTTCTCACTTATTTCTATTCTAGCAGTTTCGTGGAACTACTCTGCCACGTGGAACTGGTTTTGTTCTGAAGGAGTTGAGTGGTTTGGGGGCTTGACAGGGTGCGAAAACGCCAGGCCGTACGGATTGCGACTCCTGATGCCCTTCGATGAAAAAGAAAAGCCCGAGGCACGCTCGGGCTTTTCTCATTACTGTGGAGGCTTAGTACTTTGGCATGGTGCGGTCGATCTTTTCGGCCCAGGCGAGGATGCCTCCGGTGAGGTTGGAGACATTGGTGAAGCCAGCGGCTTTGAGGGCGAGGGCGGCCTTCTGGCTGCGGGCTCCTGAGCGGCAGTGGATGACGATCTCGTCGTTTTTGTGGGCGGCAAGTTCGCTGATGCGGGACTCGATGGAGCCTACGGGGATCAGAGGGGCGCCGAGGTTCGCGATCTGATACTCGTGGGGCTCGCGGACGTCGAGGACGAAGATGTTCTCCTTCGCGTCGAGCTTCTTCTTCAGGATCTCGACGGAGATCTGCGGGATGCCATCGACGACAGAAGCGTCGGCGACGGCCTTGTCGCGGGCGACTTCAAGTGGGCCGACGGAGGTTGGCTTCTCGATGCCGCAGAACTGGTCGTAGTCGATGAGTTCTTTGATCTCGCGGGTTCCGCAGGCCGGGCAGTTGGGGTTCTTGCGCAGCTTGAGGGTGCGGAAGCCCATGCCGAGCGCGTCGACGAGCAGGAGACGGCCGATTAGGGGGTCTCCAATTCCCAGGATGAGCTTGATGACCTCGGTGGCCTGGATGACTCCGACGAGGCCGGGGAGGATTCCGAGGACTCCGCCTTCGGCGCACGAGGGGACGAGGCCGGGCGGTGGCGGCTCGGGGTAGAGGCAGCGGTAGCACGGGCCTTCCTCGGTGGCGAAGACAGAGGCCTGGCCCTCGAAACGGAAGATGCTGCCGTACGCATTGGGCTTGCCGGTGAGGACGCAGGCGTCATTGACCAGGTAGCGGGTCTGGAAGTTGTCGGTGCCGTCGGCGATGACGTCGTAGTCCTTGAAGATCTCGAGCGCGTTGGCGCTGGTGAGCATCGTGTTGTGCTTGACGATGTTGACGTTCTTGTTGAGGCCCTTGAGCATCTGCTCGGCGGAGTCGACCTTGAGCTTGCCGACGGTGGACTGCGAGTGGATGATCTGGCGCTGCAGGTTGGACTCGTCGACGACGTCGAAGTCGATGAGGCCGAGGGTGCCGACGCCAGCGGCAGCCAGATAGAGGGCGAGCGGGGCTCCGAGGCCTCCGGTACCGACGCAGAGGACCTTCGCGGCCTTCAACTTGCGCTGGCCCTCCATGCCGACCTCGGGAAGGATGAGGTGGCGAGAGTAACGGGCGATCTCTTCGTTCGAGAGCTTCGGGAGTTCTACGGCTTCTTCGATGGCGGTTGGCATTGGGTTTACCTGTTTCTTTTTAATTCTAGATGCTTTTGCTTCAGGAATGGCTCATTGGAACGGATTCATTCCCACCCTTCGCGAAGGATGGGGCACCCCAGCGGTATCGGCAACCGACGCGAAATACGGGGGTTCTTCCCGTTCGACTTCGCTCAGGGCAGGCTGCTGCGCTCAGAATGACAACTGTGGTGGGAACTAAAAAAGGAGGGGACAACAGGTACAACAGCCGCCGGCGATGGAGGGGATGATAGTGAGTTCGTCGGTGGAGGTGACGGGAGTGGCTTCTTTGGCCGGGAGGTAGCGGAGGTCTTCGTCGTTGAAGTAGACGTTGACGAAGGAGCGGAGCTTGCCGTCGGCGGTGAAGAGCTGCTGCTTGAGCTCGGGGTACTGGGCGGTGAGCGCGGTGAAGACCTCGGTAATGGTGCCTCCGGGGATGCTGACCGTCTCGGCTCCGCCGGTGTAGACGCGGAGCGGTGTGGGGATGTGGATGTTCATGCCTTGCCTTTCTGTTGAGATGTTTCGGCGGCGACGTCGATCTCGATGGGTTGATCTTGAAACTTCTTGTCTTCCTCGGTGGTTCCGGTTAGGAGAAAGGAATTGGTGATAGCGGCCTTGCCTTGCTCCACAGAGGTGATGACGTAGGAGCAGCCGATCCAGTGGGCCTCGGCGAAGTCGGTGGAGGACCATTGCGCGGGGTGGTCGGGGTGCGAGTGGTAGAAGCCGACGATGTCGAGACCGAGCCCGCGGGCCTGCCGCTGGATCTTCACCAGTTCCTGCGGGGCGATGTTGTAGCGGTTGTGCGCGGAGTCGGTGCGGGTGTTGCCGGCGCGGACGATCTGTTGGACGCTGTTGCCGTCGGGGCCGGACTTGCCGAGCAGGACGCCGCAGCACTCATGAGGGTAGGTCTCCTCGCCGTGGGCGCGCAGGGCCTGGTAGTTGGCGTAGTCGATGTGCAGCATGGGCTAGTCTTTCTCCAGCCAGAAGCGGTCGCTCATGTATTTCTCCGCGGAGTCGGGGAGGATGGTGACGATGACGGCCTCGCGTCCGGCGGCGGCCTCCTGCTCGGCGACCTGGAGCGAGGCAGCGACGGCGGCGCCGGAGGAGATGCCGACGAGAAGTCCGTGCTTGCGGCCGAGGGTGCGGGCCATCTTGTAGGCGACCTCGGTGTCCATGTCGATATTGGCGTCGGCGAGCGCGGGATCGTAGATGCGCGGGACGATCGCCGTGGCCATGTGCTTGAGGCCTTCGAGGCCGTGGAAGGCGGAGTCAGGCTGCATCGAGATGCAGCGGATCTTCGGATTCAGCTCGCGCAGGCGGCGGGTGGTTCCCATGAAGGTGCCGGAGGTCCCGAGGCCAGCGACGAAGTGCGTGATCTGGCCTTCGGTCTGCTGCCAGATCTCGTTGGCGGTGGTGCAGTAGTGGGCGCGCCAGTTCTCGTCGTTGGAGTACTGGTCAGCGTAGAAGTAGCGGCCGGGTTCGGCGGCGGCCAGCTCTCGGGCCTTGCGGATGGCGCCGTCGGAGCCATCGGCGGGGTCGGTCCAGACGATCTCGGCGCCGTAGGCGGCGAGGTACTTCTTGCGCTCGGGCGAGACGTTGGACGGCATGCAGAGTGTGACCGGGAAGCCGAGCGCCGCTCCGAACATGGCGTAGGCGATGCCGGTGTTGCCGCTGGTGGCGTCGAGCAGGCCCTTAGCCACATCTGAGCCGCGGGCGCTGCCGATAAGACCGCGCTTCAGCGCGTCGGTGACGATGGCCGATGCTGCGCGGTCCTTGACGGAGCCGCCGGGGTTCGCCCACTCGGCCTTGCCGAGAATCTGGATGCCAGGGAGATGAGCCGTCAGCCCCTCGAGACGCACAAGTGGCGTGTTGCCAACGCGTTCGAGGATGGTGGTGCCGAGCGGTTTGACGGTGGTCATCATGTTCATTCGATGTCTTCTGCAATTGATTCGTAACAGCGCCGTTTGAAGACGGCCATGAGGTTATGCGAGAGTTAAGTCTAACGTATGGCACTCATGGCGAAAAAGTCTCAGCTACCGACCTTTAACGACACGCTCTCCATCCTTGGCAGTCAACGATTCGATGTTGCACCTGCGCAGGAGGGTGCAAAGCGCGTCCCGAATGCCGTTCAGGTAAGGAAGTATGGCTGTGCGGCCGAGATCGCTCCCGCTGCCGACGGCACGCCAGAGATCCTGTCGCGTCCGGGGTGGGTGCTGAATGGAGAGATCGCGCGGCTGCTCGACCGCGGCTACCAGAAGTTCTTCAAGACAAGCAAAGTGGAGATTCCCGCGACTGCGGACCATCTTCGGTCGCTTCATGAGTTCAGCGAAGAGTTGAAGCAGGCGATCGGCGCGACGAGCCTCTACAACGAGTCGCTGGGGACGACCAGCGATCTCTACCACTACGACCGCGTGAAGGGCCGCGAATAAGGCTCAGCGAAGCCGGTTCTGTTCGCGTTGCAGCTCGCGGTAGGCCTCGCTCTTGCCGATACCGCGTTCGCGGGCTACGCGCTTGAGTGCGTCCTTTTCGGTGAGGTTTTCCGACTGCATGAGAGCCGCGACCTCTGCAGCGATGCTTTGGCTTCGCGGCGAGGCGGCAGCGTCTGCCGCAGCGGGAGCGAGAAGGAGAACGAACTCTCCGCGAATAGACTGGCGTGCGCTGAGTTGGGCGTGGAGTTCGCTGACCGGGCCGCGAAGGAACTCCTCATGCAGCTTGGTGAGTTCGCGCGCGAGGACGATGGGCTGATCGGGGCCGAAGGTGACCTCGATGTCGGCCAGCGTGCCCACAATGCGGTGTGGAGCTTCGTAAAAGATATGGGTCTCGCCGGTGCGGGAGAGATGCTCCAGTACGGTGCGGCGCTGGCCCTCTTTTGCGGGGAGGAAGCCGTGGAAGGTGAAGCGCTCCGATGAGAGGCCGCTGGCGATGAGCGCGCTGAGAGCGGCGTTGGCTCCGGGGATGGGGTAGACGGGGATGCCGGCAGCGATGGCCGCGGCGGCGATCTGCGAGCCGGGGTCGGCGATACCGGGCGTGCCTGCGTCGCTGACGACGGCTATGCGCGCGCCGTGCTTCAACTGCTCGATCAGCTCCACGGTGCGCGGAGCCTCGTTGTGCATGTGGTAGCTGACGGTGGGGGTGCGGATAGCGAAGTGGTTGAGCAGCTTCTGGGTCTGGCGGGTGTCCTCGCAGGCGATGCGGTCTGCGCTTGTGAGCACGCGGAGGGCGCGGAGGGTGATGTCCTCAAGGTTGCCGATGGGTGTGGCGACGAGATAGAGGCCGGGAGCCAAGGGTTGCGCTTCGGCCTGACGGTCTTCGGGCATTATTCCTGTGAGCGCAGACGGCGGCGCTGGTTGAGCATGCCAATGGAGTGGGCGAGATTCTGCGGCGTGATGATGCCGACGATGCGGTCACCTTCGATGATGGGAACCATCTGGACGCCCTGCCCCGCCATGATGCGGCGCAGCGTCTTGACCAGGGAGTCGTCAGGCTGGGCCGTCTGGAAGGAGCGCGACATAACGCCCTGCACGTAACCGTTGCCCTCGGCCTCGAGCGCCTCGACGATGCCCTGGCGCGAGACGGAGCCGACGAGATTGGGCCCGCGCACGACGGGGAAGACATCCTGCAGGGTGTGGACGGAGTGCTGCAGCGCGTCCTCGAGCGTGTCCGATGCAGAGAGCGTGCTGAACTGCGTGAGCATGACGTCGCGCATGCGCACGGCGTCAGTGTCGCTCTGGAACAGCAGGCCCTGGTCTTCCATGTGGGAGCCGATCATGAGGAAGAGGCCGATCATGACGAGCCACATATTCGGGATCACCAACCCTGCGATGACGAGGCCAAAGGAGATGGCCTGGCCCAGCCCGGCGGCGGCGCGCATGCCCTTGATGGCTCCGCGCGATTTGGCGAACTCGCCGCGAAAGACGCGGCCTCCATCGAGCGGCGAGACGGGAAGGAAGTTGACAGCGCCGAGCAGAAGGTTGATCCAGACAAAGCCGCGAAGCAGGTGCGAGGGCGTGATCCAGGGGCGCTCGAAGAGATTGATCTTCGGCGCGAGAACCATGATGATCGCCGCCAGCACAAGGCCGAAGCCGATGTTGGCGATGGGGCCGACGATAGCGAGGCGCTTCTGCATCTCGGGCGTGGCGGCCAGCTCGCTTGCTTCGGGCGTGGCGTAGGCCTGAAGGCCTCCGGTGGGGAGCAGTAGCAGGCTGCGCAGTTCCAGTCCATACCATGCAGCGGCGACGGCGCGCGCGATCTCGCGGACGGCGACGGCGATCAGAAGCAGCACCCAGAGCCAGAAGCCGCGCCCGCCGCTCGTGCCAGAGACCGACGAGTAGCTGACGGCGAGACCGAGCAAAAGAAGGAAGAAGGTGTGGATGCGGAGATCCACGCCGAGAAAGCTTCCGATAGGAAACGACCACCCTCGCATATCTACAATTGTATTCTCAGGCTCAAGGCCTCCGGAGAAAGATGCGCGTCATCGCAGGAACCTATCGCTCACGTCCACTGGCAGCGCCGCGCGGGATGGACACTCGGCCAACCAGCGACCGGCTGCGCGAGACGCTGTTCAACATCCTCGCGCCCCGCATCGAGGGCAGCAGGTTTCTTGACCTCTACGCCGGAACGGGCGCGGTGGGGATCGAAGCTTTGAGCCGTGGAACCGCGCAGGTGTGGTTTGTCGAGGACGCGGCTCCGGCAGTTAAGGTGATTCGTGCGAACCTTGCTTCGCTGAAGATCGGCGGCGGCTACACGCTTGAGGTTCGCAGTGCCGCCGCAGCGCTGGAGCGGATGAGCAAGCAGGGATTGGTGGCAGACATCGTCTTTCTCGACCCACCCTACGAGGCCGAGGCAGAGTATGCGCGGACGCTTGAGTTCTTAGGGAATGCACGAGGAAGGTTGCTGCTCGCGGAAGGCGCGCTAGTGATCGCAGAGCACAGAAGCAAGACGTCGCTTGCGGAGCAATACGGCGCGCTGGAGAGGACGCGCGTAGTGAAGCAGGGGGACGCGGCGCTCAGCTTCTTTGCGATACCTCTGCTAAGTGCGGAAGATGAGGTCAAGTCCTAGGTCTTCCAGCCGCCGCCCAGATGATGGCCGGTGAGCAGATCAACGGTGAAGGGGCGCTCCTGATCGGTGAGGAGGTTCCAGCCCGTGCCATGGAGCGTGTCGGCTTCGACTCCGGTGATGCGAACTCCCTCCCAGCTGAGCTTGCCGGTGTGCCATGCCTCGCCGTGCGCTCCCCAGGCGAGGATGGTGTGGAAGCCCACGAAGAGGAGAAGTTGGTGTTGCGGGAGAGGGTGGATGTGTACGACTGGCTTGAGGGGGATGTGCGTTGAACGCTCGGGGTGGAGCGTGTCGAGGATGTAGGCGTAGCCTCCGGCGACGGCGCAGAGTTCGTCAAGGTTGGGGCAGGAGAAGACTCCCGTTGGCATGGTGGGATCGGTGAAGCCTAGGGCGCAGGTGGCGAGGAAGGTGCCTCCATCTGCGGGCCGGACGAGGAGTTGGAGTGCTCCTCGCTCGAGAGCGTCTTCTTCACCAGCGATCTGGCGAGGGTAGGTGAAGTGGCGTGCTGGAGCAATGAGTGGGGCCGATTTAAGAGTCTCAGCGGTCCAGCTATGTGAGAAAGAGTTGTCGATCATGAGGGGTTCGCCTTCATGTTGAGGTTGACCCAGGAACGCTGTTCATTTGTGTCAGGGACAGGATATCCGCGAGCTATGGATACTTGTGTCCACGCCGCCTCCGATGAAACTCCGGATCGGATCAGTAAACTGACAGCGACAACCGAAGATCGGCCTATACTAGCGCGGCAGTGAATACCTATCCGTCTGCCAGCTGCTAATTCACTTTCAAGTTCGGACAGGAATTTCACGAAGTTTTCAACATGGAGTGGGACGTTCCGATCCGGAACAGGAAAATTAATGAAGGAAATTCCCGCATTAACAGCGGCATTTTCTTCTTCCTGCAATCCCAAGTCCGCAGCCTCTTCGCTTTCGAGCATAGAGACGACAACATCAATTCCGGCCTGGTGAAGAGCCAACATCTCATCTTCCAGCCCGTCGCCGCCTCTGGGTCTGGGCACAATCGCGAGTTGGGGAGCAATCCAGTAAAGGCCCACTATCACTGTTTGATTGCGTCCAACGCCTGAGCGATGTCTTCGAGGAGGTCTTCGATGTCCTCGCAGCCGGCGCTCAGGCGGATGAAGCCCTCGGCGATGTCGTCGCCTCCCCAGCGGGCGCGGCGCTCGGCGGAGGTGGAGACGCCGCCGAAGCTGGTGGCCTCGGTGAGGAGCTTCGATTTTGCGAGGAAGGTTTCGGCGGCGGCCTTGTTGCGAAGGATGAAGCTGAGCACGGGGCCGAAGTAGCGCATCTGCTTTGCGGCGATGGCGTGGCCGGGATGCATAGGCAGGCCGGGGTAGAGGACGCTCTCGACCTCTGCGCGAGTGCTGACGAACTCCGCGATGCGCTGGGCGTTCTGGCAGGAGCGCTCGAGCCGCAGCGGCAGCGTGGCGATGGAGCGCAGGGCTAGCCAGGCCTCCATGGGTCCGAGGATGCCGCCGGTGAGTGTGCGCCACTGGTCGATCTTCTGGCGCAGTTCGAGATCGCGCACGGCGACGTGGCCGAGGAGGATGTCGCTATGGCCGGTCATCGCCTTGGTGTCTGAAGCGACGGAGAGATCGGCCCCGAGTGCAAGCGGGAGCTGGCCGAGCGGCGTGGGCGTGGTGTTGTCGACGGCGACGAGAGCGCCGGCCTTGTGCGCAGCGTCGCAGAGCGCTGCGATGTCGCAGACCTCCATCGTGGGATTGCTGGGGGTCTCGATCCAGAGCAGCTTCGCGCCTTCGAGGTGCTCCGCCTGCGCGTTGTTGGCTGTGGGCGCGAGGCGGAGCGTGATGCCCATCTTCGCGAAGTACTCCTGCGCGAGGACGCGGGCGGCGTAGTAGGCGTTTGCGGGCAGAACCACGGTGTCGCCGGGGCGCAGCAGCGCTCCGAAGACCGCTGTGGTGGCGGCCATGCCGGAGGCGAAGACAAGCGCGTGGGCGCGGTAATCCGCGCCGGACTCCATTTGGCCGATGGCCTTCTCGAGATGCGTCCACGTGGGGTTGTGCGAGCGGGCGTAGGTGTAGGGAGTCTGCGAGGCGTCGCCGGGCGCGTGGTACGGCGCAGCGAAGACAGGGCCGGAGTGAAGAGGTTCGCCGGGTTTGGTGGGAGTGAGCGTGGAGCGAATGATCTTTGTGGCTTCGCGCATACCTGATTTTAGGCGAGAGCAAAGTCTCGATGGCCGATCACAGCAGAGAGCTGTGGTGACGACTTCAAGGCAAGGGGGCGCAGCCTATTGAACTGCCGCGCCCACTGTAACCACGGCCGCTTCGCTGCGGGACCTCCGCAGTTGCCGGAGCCGGGCGCCGAACCCAGAGATGGAAGCCGAGATGACGCTAGAAGTTCAATGACATCTGCAGCAGAATGCGGCGCGTCGCTGCATTGCTGGTATAGATGTTGCCTGCCAGTTGTGTCGAGTGTCCGAACAGCTCAGCCGACTTCAAGACTCCCACCGGTGTCGATAAGTTCTCCGTGTCGAACAGGTTCAGGAACGTAGCGCCGAAAGAAAGGTTGTACCGCCGGCCAGTGCTCACGCCTCCGCCAAATATTCCGCCGGGTCCTCCAGGTCCGCCGCGCCCGCGATCGCCACCGGGTCCGCCGCGCCCACCCTGCCCACCCTGGTCGCGAGCGGTCTCAGGTCCAAACCCGAAGGTCTTGGAAACGCGCAGATTCATCGTAAACAAGGCGGGGCCGGTGCAGTAATTGATCGGAATCTGCGTATAGCTGGTGACACTCGGATCCGGCACATAGAAGCTGCTTGCGTCCGAGCAGTTTGCCGAGGTCTTCCCAGGCAGAAATGCAGGGCGGTCGTTGAAGACGCTGTCGTTGTTCCGGTCTGTGCCGATCGTGACGTTATACGGGGTCCCCGACTGCGCCACGATAAACGGACTCAGCGTGATCCGGTAGGGCGCCGTCGCGTTGCCTCCAACGAACAGCCGGTTACGCACATCGAACTGCGCCCGCCCGTAGTCGGCGCCGATATTGCCCGGCTGCGATGGGAAGTAGCTGATGCCCGCCGTGTCCGCGTTCGCGAAGTTCAGCGCGTAGTAGCCAAACAGGGTGAAGTACCGGCTGCTACGGATGTTGACGTTCGTCATCAGCTGATTCTGCCGGAACACGCCTTCCGACTGGTATTGATACTGCGTCGGGGCCGGCGTCCCATAGCTGACGTTCTGGCTCAGGAACTGATGCACTCCGTGAGCATTCAGGTAGTTGACCGAGATCGTCGCCCCGCGGAAAAGCTGCTGATCTACGCCGATCCCAAACTGCACCGTATAGGGAGTACGAAGATTGGGTGCCGCTGTAAACGTTGTTGTGTTGGCCGTGGTCGGCGTACCGCAAGCAGCCGCAGTCATGTTGCCTGGGGAGCAAGCCGGATTTGGAGATTTATTGATCAACTGTTGCTGCCGGACGCCATCACTCTGCACCGTCGTCATGATGTTCGAAATCTGATAGCGGTCGTAGAACAGACCGAATCCGCCGCGCAGCACCGTCTTCGGCGACCCCTTCGAACTACCCAGCCCGTAGGCGAACGAGACGCGAGGCGCAAAGTCGTGGTGCTCGCCGAGATAGTTCTGCGTCTCGTACCGGATCCCGTAGGTCACGGTCAGGTTGGGCTGCACCTTCCAGTCGTCCTCAAAGTACAGTCCGACATCGGCTATCGTCGCTCTGCTCGGAGCGTTGACCTGCGTCAGGCTGAACTGGCTCAGCTTTCCGTTCTTATAGTCATCCAGGCTGGCATAGGTGAATTTGCCGTTAGTTCCCGCGGTCGTGCTGGTTGACTCCTGATTCACACGCAGCCTGCCGCCAAAGCGCATGAAGTTCTTCGCCAACTGGACCGAGGTGTAGTTCTGCACCTCGAGACGATTCTGGTGCGTTGAGACGGTGCCGGAGTTCGAACCGCCTGACGTAAACGCTCCGGAGACGATCACAGTCGGATCCGTGCTCTGCGCCCTCTGCGTATCCCGGTTGCGTCCCAGCTCGAAGCGAGTCTCATTGATGACGCGTGAACTCAGAACCTGCGTATCGCTTACCTGCAGTTCATACTCAGAGCTGTCGATGTTGTAGCCGGTCGAGGGCAGATCGAATCCGCCTACGCCATTATTTGTCTGTGAGCTCTGATAGAGCTGGAACCGTGTCGTTAAGGTGTTCTTCTCACCGAGCGCGAGGTCCACGCGCGGGCTGACGTCCAGCCGCGTCTGCGGAAAGGGATTGGCGTACTGATAGGAGGTCGAGACGCAGCTCAGATCTCCTGGGTTGCAGATCATGGTCGGAGACGCCGGATTCGCCAAGATCTGTCCGTTGACGATCGTATTGTCCTGGATTGAGCGCCGCGACGCCGACAACGTAAAGGATGCGATCGGCGAGATCGGTCCAGTGATGCTGCCGAAGCCGAAGACCGTGTGATACGGAGGCTGAACGGCAGTGGGATCCAGGAGCGGATTGCCGGTGTTGAACGAAGAGTCGTTTCCGTTGAGTTGGAACGAGCCATGGAGCTTGTCCGTACCCGGCTTGGTGAAGACCTCCACGCGCCCGTAGCCCAGCCTGTCGTACTGCGCTGAAAACGGGTTCTGGTTGACGCGGATCTCGCGGATCGAGGACTTCGGCGGGAGTTGGCCGCCCGTGAATCCATCGACATAGATCTGGCCGCCGTTCGGCCCTGCCGCTGGTCCCGCGAGTGCCGACAACTCGGACGACAACTCGTCCGGATCATCCGACAATGCATCGAGGTCCTTGCCCTTGATGACCGTCGAACTCGCGTTGCTGTCCTGATCGACACTGACCTGCGCCGACTGTGCCGAGACCTGGACCTCCTGCGAAGCCGCCTGCACCGTCATCTTCGTATCGATCGTCAGCGATTGCCCTGCCGCGATGCGCAGCCCCTGCTTTACGACGGTCGTGAAGCCCTGCATCGTCACGGTCAGAGAGTAAGTGCTGGGCGACAGGTTACGAATGACGTAGCTGCCATCGTTCTGCGACTTCGTGACTGCTCCTTTCCCCGAGGCAGGAGTCAAGGTGACCGTCGCCCCCGGAATCACCGCTCCATCAGGGTCGGAGATCGTGCCACTCACCGTCGCTCCCGTCTGCTGCGCGTTTGCGACCGCAGCCCCCAAGGCAAGAAAAAAGAGAAAAAGAAACTTCAATGCTGCGCGAAGATACATTCCTGCTCCTGAAAAAACCCGCCATTTCTCATAACGAAAGACTGCTACTGCACCCCACCTGCGTCAGGCGCGCCGCCGCCTACGCTCCACGGGGACAGCGTCATCGCGGCAGACCCGCTCGGCGAAGCCGCCAGAATCGGCTCGACGCCGGACAACATCGTCACCGCGGTCACCGACGTGCTTTTCGGGTCCGGCTGGGACCCGACGACCATCACCGCATCGCCAACCTTCAGATCAGCCAGCGCCTCGGTCGGAGACTGTGCCAGCATCTGCGACAGGTCACCTCCCTGCCTTGCTCCTCCCGGTCCGCCCTGTCCACGCGGTCCCTGCCCAGCCCCGGCGCTGGTTCCTGCGCCCTGCGCGCTGCCCTGCCCCGCGCCTGCGCTCCCGGCTGGGCCGCCTTTAGCGCGAGCCGCCAGCATCGCAGCATCCCGCTCGGGCAGCTTGCGAACATCGGAGTTAGCCGTCACCTTCACAGTCACGTTTTTCTTTGTCACAAGGTCCTTCAGGCTGAGCGTCCCGTCTGCGGCGTTGATTGAAGCGATCGTTCCGGAGAGATTCTTGAACGTTCCGCTGACGATGGCGTCTGCCTGAATTGACGCACCATCCTCAGACTTGTCACCCAGCACGCGCACCTGGTCGCCCGGCTGGATCTGCGCCAGCGTACTCGGCTTTGCGTCCTCGAACTTCACCGAATCCCCGGAGTAGCGGCGGAACTGCGTCTTCGCCGACGTATTCACCATGACCTTCTTCACACCCGAAGAGATCGAAATCGCTCCCGTGGACGCGTCGACCGCGCTCACCAGACCACCCGATCCACGACGCTGCCAGTCGGCCTGCTCCTCCTGATGCTTCTGCGCGATATCGCTTGACTTCATCAGGATGACGCGCGCCGCAGTGAAGCTGCCGTCATCAGCTACCTTGCCGGTTACGAGAACGCGGTCGCCGACAGCGATATCGCCGATCGCGATCAGCTGCGCCGATTTCAGGTCGGTGCTTCCGGGAGCAAGCTGCAGCACTCGCGCCCCATCCGCCACCGTCACCGTCACCTGCGCTCCCGCGTCGGTGCCCAGCGTAATGGTGTTCCCGGAGATCGCCTTCACGGTTCCGAGCTGCCGAGCCGCCGGGCCTGCCGCAGGCGCCTGCGCTTTTGCCGCGTGAGAACAATATCCCCGTGCGATGGGCAGAACCAGCCCGGCCGCAAACACTGAACTCCGAAAGATAGACTTCATCCGCATCGTTATCGACCTCAAAAAAGATTCCATGGAGACTGCACTGTCCACACTCTTCCGCATGCCCGCGGAGGCGGAACTATTTTCCTGAGATACGTTGCAGTCCCGTAAAAGTTTCGGGAGTGAATCGGTTTGTAAACTTGCGACCTGGAGGAAGAGGTGACTGCGTCTTTTACGCCACCCAGAGCGTCAGTCTATCGAGGTGCAGCGTCGCGGCGCAAGATTGACGTCTATTCGCTTGAGAGTACGACGAAACGGCTCGGCGGCAACAGAACTGTCTCCCCGGTAACCTGAATATCCTCGTGCGAGCGAAGGACTGCGGCAAGGCCTCCATGGTTCTCAAGCGCAACTGACGCGACGCCCAGATTCGCCATCATCTTCATGCCGCCTCGTTCCATCACAAGCCAGCGGTCGTTCTCGTCGAAGTCCACCCGCACGTGATGCAGATCGCCGTTGTTCAGCGCCCCCGACCTGCGCCGCAGCGCGACCAGGCTGCGGCACCAGTCGAGCATCTCCGCATGGCGTCCGTGTGTGGTCTCCTGCCATTGCAGCTTCGAGCGTTCATAGGTCTCACGGCTGCCGGGATCGGGAATCTCCTCCGGCCTCCATCCCAGGGCGGCAAACTCTCTCCTTCGCCCTTCCGACACCGCCTTCGCCATCCCCGGCTCTTCGTGATGCGCGAAGAACTGGAACGGCGTCGAAGCGGCGAACTCCTCGCCCTGAAACAGCAGGGGAATGACGGGCGACGTCAGCACCAGCCCAAGCGCTACCTTTGCGCGATCGATGCCGATGGCGTGCTCCAGCCGGTCGCCTGTGGCTCGATTGCCCACCTGATCATGGTTCTGGATGAACCCGATGAAGCAATGTGCTGAAAGCCCTTCGACGGGCCTGCCGTGGTTCTTCCTCCGGTACTTCGAGTAGCCGCCATCGTTCACAAAGATCTTCGTCAGCGCCTTGGCAAGCGTGGCGAACGAGCCGTAGTCCGAAAAGTAGCCCCTCTGTGTCTCGGCCGGCTCCAGCACCGTAAACAGCGCATGGTGGAAGTCGTCGTTCCACTGGGCATCCATCCCATAGCCGCCCGCCTGCGGAGGCATCACCACACGAGGATCGTTCAAATCGCTTTCAGCGATAAGCACAAGCCTCCGTCCCAGCGTGGTCGACAACACTTCGGCCTCAGAGGAAAGCTGCTCCATGAAGTGAATCGCCGAGCGGTCCACGTATTCATGCACCGCGTCCAGCCGCAGGCCGTCGATGTGATAGTCGCGCATCCACATCAGCGCGTTGTCGCAGAAGAACCGTCGCACCTCGTCGCTGTCTTCGAACTCGAGATTTACGGCGTCGCCCCATGGCGTCCCGTGGCGGTTCGTCACATAGGGCCCGAACTTTCCCGTGTAGTTCCCCACTGGGCCGAAGTGGTTGTAGACGACATCCAGCAAAACCGCGAGGTTGTTGCGGTGACAGGCATCGACGAAACGCTTCAGCCCATCGGGGCCGCCATAGCTGTCTTTGACAGCGAACAGGCTCACGCCGTCGTAGCCCCATCCATAGTCGCCCGGGAACTCGGCCACCGGCATCAGCTCCACGTGCGTGACGCCGAGGCGCGCAAGATGCCCCAGCCGCTCAATCGCTCCATCGAACGTTCCCTCCGGCGAGAAGGTCCCCACATGCATCTCGTAGATCACCGCGGAGGCCAGCGGAGGAGCCTGCCAATGTTCATCGCGCCAGACAAATGCGCTCTGATCGTAGAGCCGCGAGACGCCGTGCACTCCCCTCGGTTGCCACAGCGAGCGCGGATCGGGATACGGCTTCGGATCGTCATCCAGCAAAAGCGCGTAGTCCGTTCCCGGCCCTGCCTGCTCGACCTTCACACTCCACCATCCGCGCACGCTCCTCAGGCTCATCGGGAAACGCCCCCCGCCTACCGCGACCGCAACAGACTTCGCCCTTGGAGCCCACACGGCGAACTCATACATCGACCGTCTCCTTCACCAGCAGCGCCACAGGGAACTCCTTCAGCAACGTCTTCATCGTTACTCGTCCGCCGGCGATGCGATCTCCCGTGAGCCGGTTCGTCCATCGCCCCTCGGGCAACGCAACGACGGTATCGCGCCACGCGCGCATCAGGCGCGACGTCAGGCGCGGCACAATCGTCGCCACAGCGTCGCCGCGCAGGTAGGCGATCACGTGGTCGCGCCTCGCTCCCGCGACCTCGAGCGGCGTGTATTGTGCGTCCGCTCCAAACCACTCCGGATGCTCGCGCCGGAGTTGCAGCGCGTGATAGATCGTCCACATCTTGGGCATGCCGTCGTCGGCACGCTCCATCACTCTCGTCGCAGCATCGTCGCCCATCATGTTCTTCATCTCTTCGAACAACCGCCGCCTGCGCTCATAATCCACGGGCCGCCGGTTGTCCGGATCCACCAAGCTCAGGTCCCAGACCTCAGTTCCCTGGTATAGATCAGGAACTCCCGGCGCCGTGTGCTTCATCAGCGTCTGCGCCAGCGAGTTCACGCGGCCAGCATCCTTCACCCTCTCGACAAACTGCTCCAGCTCGCGCACAAACGGAGCATGATCCAGGGTCTTCGCAATGAAGCTCTCAAGCGCCTCCTCGAACTCGCGATTGTTCGCGGTCCAGGAGGTCTGCTGCCTGGCCTCGCGCACCGCTTTCAGCATGTAGCTCTGCGCCCGCTCCACCGGCAAAGGCCATGCGCCGATCAGCGTCTGATAGTAGAGGTACTCAGTGTTGCGGTCGGGCATCGCTCCCCCGCCTGGCCTGCTCCTCAGAAAGCCGCTGTTTATCCGCGACCAACGGTTAATCGCCGATCCGAACCTCCCTGCCATCTCTGAGAGCACCAGCAAACGCGCACGCACATCGCCGCTGCGCTTGGTGTCGTGTGTCGCCAGCGCGGTCATCGTCAGCGGATGCGTCGCCTGCACCTTCGCGCAATACTCATGAAACTCCGCGACGCTGACGCCATTTCTCCCCGGATCGCCGCCCACCTCGTTCATCGCCGAGAGCCGGTTGTAGCAGTAGAACGCAGTGTCCTCCACACCCTTGGCCATCACCGGTCCGGTGAACTGCTGAAAGCGCAGCAGGAACTCGCTCTCGCGCTTGCCCGTCACCGTCATTGTCAGTACGTCGCGCAGAAATTCGAAGAGATCGCTGTCGATGTCCTGCCGATTCTGCTTGGCACACTCGGTGGCCTGCCCGATGTACGCTCGATCCTCCTCGGTGATCTCGTTGCGCGAGGGAGCGACATAGGTGCGATAGACCGGAAAACACGCCGCTACTTCGCGGATTGCGCGGCGTATGTCCGTCCTCGTGTAGTCCCTGCGGTCGCGGCTAGCCTCGCAGATCTCGACAAACATCGAGGTCACCTGGTTCACGTCACTTCCCAGCCTCTCCTGCATCACGTCGATCTTCTTGTTGTGTGCGATCGCGTGAAAGTCGTCAAAGCCCGCCGCATAATCCGTTCCCAGAAAGGTCTGATACACGGAGCTCAGCTCCGACATTCCCTGCGGCCACACGAGCACGCCGGCGGCCATGTTCATGAAGTCATAGCCGGTCGTTCCCTGAATCGGCCAGCTCTCACGCAAAAACTCACCCGGCTCAAGAATCTTCTCTCCAACGATCCATGCCTCGGGAGCATGGTCGCGCAGACGCTTCAGGTATTCCAGCGGATCGCGCAGCCCGTCTGGATGGTCCACCCGCACGCCATCGAGCACGCCACCGCGCAGCCACTCCAGCACCAGCGCGTGCGACTCCTCAAAGACATGCTCGCGCTCGACTCGCAGCCCAACCAGCGTGTTCACATCGAAGAATCGGCGGTACGCAAGCTGCTGCCCCGCGGTCTTCCAGTACGACAGCCGGTAATTCTGCTGGTTCAGAAAATCATCGAGCGCATCGAGATTCCCGTTTAGTTCCGCAAGTGATCGGTCAATCGCCTCGCACACGCCCGTCTCCTCAGCGAACAGGCGTTCCAGCAGCGTGTACAGCACGACCTTATCGCGATGCCGCGCCAGGACCGTTCTGCGCTCCTCGTATCCGGGGGCAGGCAGCCTCCCAAACGACGCGGCAAGGAAGTTCAGCGTGTTCGACCTCGCGTACTCGGCAGCGCGCGACAGAATCACCGGCAGCGACTGCGGCGCAACTGGCAGTGAATTCCCCGCCGTCTCCACATGAAGCTTATGCCCCACGCGCAAGACCTTGATGCCGCCGGCCTTCAGCACTCGTCCGTATTGGTCGGCAAGGATTGGCATCAGCACCTTATCGCGGAGCCTCTCCTCCTGCGGCTGCCAGTCGATATCGAAGAACGACGCATACCGGCTCGACTGTCCATTTTCAAGCACGTCCCACCAGTAGCGGTTCTCCTTGCCCAGCGACATGTGGTTCGGCACCACATCGAGCACCTGCCCCATCCCCAGTTCGCGCAGTCTCACCGAAAAACGCGCGTGAGCCTTAGCGCCACCCAGCTCCTCATTCACCTGCTGGTGCGAGACAACGTCATATCCATGCGCACTTCCCGGTGCCGCCTGCAGATAAGGCGAGCAGTAAACATGCGAGATTCCCAGCTCCCGCAGATAGCCGGCAATCCCAGCTGCGTCGTCGAACGTAAAGTCCTTGTTCAACTGCAGGCGATATGTAGACAAAGGTGTCCGCAAGTTTTTCATCGATCAAAGTCAAAAATATGAACTTGGCGAAGTGGAACAGAAGGGACCGCTTTTCTCTTATTCCCTTTAGATTCTCCAAATGCGGGCCCGGGTTGCATTGCGCCGCGTCGTTGGAGGGCTCTATGAAAATCAGCCTTCTGAAGTACTTGCGGACGCACTTTTGCAGCAACCACTCGCATCTCTCCTGCATCTGTCGAAAAACAGGATGTTGTCACAACTTCAGCGACCTCACACATACGCAGCATCTAAAATCTCTTGAGCAACTCCGCAGTTGGAGCCCGCAAGTGAAGAAGTCCGGTAGCGCCACCGATTCTCTCTGGTACAAGGACGCCGTTATCTACGAGCTACACGTCCGCGCGTTTCAAGACTCCAACGGCGACGGTATCGGCGACTTCCCTGGCCTCATCTCACGCCTCGACTACCTTCAAGACCTCGGCGTAACCTGCCTTTGGCTGCTGCCCTTTTTTCCCTCGCCCCTGCGCGACGACGGCTACGACATCGCCAACTACACCGATGTCAACCCCAGCTACGGCTCGCTCGACGACTTCAAGCGCTTCCTCGCCGCCGCCCATCAGCGCAACATGCAGGTGCTCATCGAGTTGGTCATCAACCACACCTCCGACCAGCATCCGTGGTTCAAGGCATCGCGCCTCGCGCCTCCCGGCTCGCCCGAGCGCAACTTCTACGTCTGGTCGCATACCGACCAGCTGTACAAGAGCGTGCCGATCATCTTCTCGGACACCGAGAAGTCCAACTGGACCTGGGACGAGACCGCCGGAGCCTACTACTGGCACCGCTTCTTCTCCCACCAGCCCGACCTCAACTTCGACAACCCCGCCGTCTTCGAAGAGGTCCTCAAGGCCATGCGCTTCTGGCTCGACCTCGGCGTCGACGGCTTCCGTCTCGACGCCATCCCCTACCTCATCGAGCGCGACGGAACCACCTGCGACAATCTCCCCGAGACGCACGCCATCATCAAGCGCATCCGCGCCGCCATCGACGAGGGCTACAGCAACCGATTCCTGCTCGCCGAGGCAAACACCTGGCCCACCGACGTCCGCCCTTACTTCGGCAATGGCGACGAGTGCCACATGGCCTTCCACTTCCCGCTGATGCCTCGCATCTACATGGCGCTACGTCAGGAAGACCGCATGCCGATCACCGAGATCATGGCGCAGACGCCGCCCATCCCGGACTGCTGCCAGTGGGGACTCTTCCTCCGCAACCACGACGAGCTTACCCTCGAGATGGTCACCAGCGACGAGCGCGACTATATGTACTTCGCCTATTCGGCCGATCCACGTATGCGAATCAACGTAGGCATCCGCCGCCGCCTCGCTCCGCTGGTCGACAACAACCGCCGCCGCATCGAGTTGCTCAATTCACTGCTGTTTTCCTTCCCCGGCACGCCCATCCTTTACTACGGCGACGAGATCGGCATGGGCGACAACATCTACCTCGGCGACCGCAACGGCGTCCGCACCCCCATGCAGTGGAACCCCGACCGAAACGCCGGCTTCTCCACCGCCGTCCCGTCCCGGCTCTATTTCCCTGTCATCATGGACCCCACCTTCGGCTACCAGGCGGTCAACGTCGAGACGCAGTTGAGCGAGCCCTCTTCTCTGCTGCACTGGACCCGCAACATGATCGCCCTGCGCAAGCTCTTCCACGTCTTCGGCCGCGGTACGCTCGAGTTCCTCAGCCCTGAGAACCGTAAGGTCCTCGCTTACATCCGCCACTACGATCCTCACTCCGACTCGCGCGAGCAGACGGAGGCCGCCCGCGTTCGCGACGTCACCTCGCCCGGCAACGAGACCGTACTCTGCGTCGCCAACCTCTCCCGCTTCGCGCAGCCCGTCTCGCTCGATCTCTCAGAGTTCGCCGGAATGCAGCCAGTCGAGATGCTCGGCTATGTCCCCTTCCCTATCATCACCAGTCAGCCGTATCCTCTTACTCTTGCGCCCTACTCCTTCTTCTGGCTCGAGCTGCAGGGCGCTCCCGAGGCCCGACAGGAGTAAACCATGGCCTCCACGCCGACCAACACCGCCCCTTCCGCCGACGCCATGCCGGCCACAGGCAGTCTGCTGCTGATCAATCTCGCGCCTCTGCCACCCGGAGAACTCGAGGCCACGCTCTCCAACCTCGCCCTCGCCTTTCCCGCGCAGCAAGTCCTCGTCGCCGTGCCCGACGTTACTCCCGACGTCGCCACGCAGTCCTCCTTCAACACTCTCCGGCTGCTGCCGTACGAGCCGCCGGGCGAGCCCTCCGCCACCGCCGCCGCGCTCACCGCCGCCGACTACCTCAACACCTTCCGGCTCGCGCAGGAGAACAACGCCGCTGCCTGCCTGCTGCTCGGCGCCGAGGCCAACTCGCTCGACCCCACCTCCATCCGCAGCCTCGCCTCGGCTGCCTCGGCCGCCGACCTCGCTACGGCGCGGTATCACATCGGCCCCAACCATGGGCTCGTCAACTCCGCTATCCTCTACCCCATCACTCGCGCACTCTTCGGCGCGCACCCGCGCTTTCCGCTCGGGCCCGATCTCGGCCTCTCGCTGCGCATGGCTGAGCGCCTCGCCGCGCAAGCCCACCGCTACGCCTCCGCCGGACAGAACGATGCCCTCCTCTGGCCCGTCGCAGAGGCTGCCGTTGCCGGCTACACCTGCACCGAGGTGGAGGCCCCTTCGCGCACCTTTCCGCAGCCGCCAGCCCCCGACCTCAACGCCATACTCACACAGATCGCCGGTTCGCTCTTCGCCGACATCGATGCCAAGGCCGCATTCTGGCAGCGCAACCAGAGCGCCCTCGCTCCCCGCGCAGCTGCCTTGCCCGTCGCGGCAATCGACAACCTGCCCGACGTCGCTCCCATGCTCGATTCCTTCCACCTCGCCTACAAGAATCTGCAGGAACTCTGGTCGCTGGTTCTACCGCCGCAGTCGCTGCTCGGCCTCAAGCACCTCTCCCTCATGCCCCCTGCAGAGTTCCGCATGCCCGACTCTCTCTGGGCGCGCATCGTCTACGACTTCGCCCTCGCCTGGCGCCTGCGCACCCTCAACCGCAGCCACCTTCTCGGCGCGCTCACGCCTCTCTATCTCGCATGGGTCGCCTCGCACCTTACCCTCATCCGCAACGGCACGCCGCCGGAGACGCACATCGAAGACCTCGCCGGCGTCTTCGAGCGCGACAAGCCTTATCTGGTCTCGCGCTGGCGCTGGCCTGACCGATTCAATCCATAAAAGAATCGGCAGAATAAACCAACCCGCCGGCCTGCATCTAACTCGAAGGAGATCAACCTATGTGGCAACAAGTCGAACTCGCCCTAAAGGAATCCGCTCACCGAGCCCTGTTCACGCTGGCGACGTTTCTCCCCGGAATTCTTGCCCTTCTGGTTGCCGTCGTCCTTCTCACGCTTCTGGGAGCCTTGCTCGCCGCCGTGCTGCGCCGCCTTCTCTCCTCGATGCGCTTCGACGAGCGCCTCGGCCGTAACACCGTCGTCCCGCTCTCGGACTGGGCCCCCGCAAACAGCCCATCGATCCTCATCACCCGCGTTGTCTTCTGGGGGTGCGTCGTCCTCGGCTTCATCATCGGCATTCAGGCCTTCGACTCCGCCTACTCCGGCAACTCGCAGATGGCGCTGTTCCTGCTGCCCTACCTCACCCACTCGGTCGGGGCCATCATCCTGCTCATCCTCGGCAACATCATCGCCCGCTTCCTCTCGCGCTCGGTGCTCATCGGAGCCGTCAACTCAAACCTCCAGTACGCACGCATTCTCGCGCTCGGCGTTAAATGGATGGTTCTCGTCGTCACCGCGGCGATGGTGCTCGATCACCTGCAGATCGGCGGCACCATCGTCGATCTTTCGTTCGGCATCCTGTTCGGAGGTATCGTCCTCACGCTCGCCCTGGCCGTAGGCCTCGGCTCACGCGAGATCGTCAGCCGCTCGCTTGAAAAGAACGTCGACCGACCGCCCGACACCATGACGCCAGGGCATAACGGCGCCCACACGCCGACCGAAACCCTGCGCCACTTCTAAGCAGGGCGAGCTGAGTAGCCGAGCAACCTATTGCTGGCTGTGCGCAACCACCACGATCATGAAGGTCCCAGGCTTCACTGCCGGGCGGCCACCGGCTTTTGGCTCCTCAAACTCTGCCGTGGGCAGATAGACTGTGTGCGATGTCGGATCGACTCCCATCGTCTTCGCGCCAGTCCGCGTTTTCACAACCTGCTCGATCTCGAACTTACCCGGCGACGTCTCTCTGGCGACTGCGAGCGATCCGTCGCGGCAGCTCGCGAACGCCTGGTTTCCGTCGATCTTCGTGGCATCGACGCCGTCTCCAATCGGAAGATCCGCCAGCACCTTGCCATCAGCCGTGCTCATCACGATCATTTTTGCGGGCTTCCGGCAACCGAGAATGAGGCGTCCCTTTTGGGCGTCGATCGACATCCCCACCGGCGCTCCGCCCGGAGCGACAGGCCAGCGTGCGACAACCTTCCGCGCCTTCATGTCCACGACCGCGACCTCGTTCTTATCCATGATGTTGACGAAGACTTTGCCTTTTCCATCGGCTGCAAGGAACTCGGGCGCTCCTCCCAGATCGATCGGAGCTTCGATCTTTCCGTTTGCCGGATCGATGTCCGGCTTGAACGTCATCAGCACGCCCTTGTCTCCCGACACCACGAGCACGCGCCCGATCGATGGGTCATAGATGATGCCGTCTGCATCCGGCTGCGCGGCGAGCTTGCCCAGCACCGCATACGTCTTCAGATCGAAGATCACGATAGCGCCATCCCCGCCGCCATCGGTGATGAACCCTCGCCCTACCGAAGGAACAATCGCAACACCATGCGCGGTCTTCTGCCCCGGAATGTCACCCAGCGTCTTGCCCGTTTCAGCATCGATCACCATCGTGTGCGTGCTTCTCGGGACAAACAGCCTATGTGTATCAGGGTCAACCGTAAGGTAGTCCCACGACCCCTGACCACCGATCGGAAGCGTCTTGGTGACGTCCCACTTCGTCTGTGCCACAGCAGGCAGAAAACTCGCGCACAACAAAATGGGCAAAGAGGCTCTAACAACGAGGTTCACGCAACGCATATCGACTCTCCTGGCTTACTTTCACGCAACAGCGATCCTTGGTATTCGGAACACGAATACAAGCTAGCTGCTGAAAGTTAAGCCTTCCTGAAGAATGCGGCCGTACCCCTACTCCACGTGATAGTTCGGGGCCTCGCGCGTGATGATGACGTCATGCACATGGCTCTCGCGGAGCCCGGCGTTCGAGATGCGAATGAACCTCGCGTTCTCCTGCAACTCCTCGATCGTCGCGCAGCCGAGATACCCCATGCCCGACCGCAGTCCTCCGACGAGCTGATATACCATCGCCTCGAGCGGCCCCCTGTGCGGCACGCGGCCCTCAATGCCCTCCGGCACAAACTTCGCCAGCCGGTTCGAGCTTCCGTTCTCCCGCGCCGTCAGCGAAGGCCGCTCCGCGGTCGAAGCCTCGTTCAGATCGTCCTTGCCCTGGAAGTACCGCTCGCCGGATCCCTGCGCCATCGCCGACAGCGATCCCATCCCGCGATACGCCTTGAAGCTGCGGCCCTGGTACAGAATCGTCTCACCCGGGCTCTCATCCACGCCGGCAAACAGCGAACCCATCATCACCACGCTCGCGCCCGCTGCAATCGCCTTCGTCACATCGCCCGAGTACTTGATGCCGCCATCGGCGATGATCGGAATCCCCGTCTCCTTCGCGGCGCGATACGCCTCCGCGATCGCGGTGATCTGCGGCATCCCTGCTCCGGTCACCATGCGCGTTGTGCAGATCGAGCCCGGCCCGATCCCCACCTTCACCGCATCGGCACCGGCCTTCATCAGCGCCATCGCGCCGTCGTAGGTCGCAATGTTGCCCGCCAGCAGATCGACCTCCGGGAACCTCCGCTTCACCTCGCGCACCGCCTCCAGCACTCGCGACGAGTGCCCGTGCGCCGAGTCCACCGCCAGCGCATCCACCCGCGCCTTCACCAGTTCCTCCGCCCGCTCCAGAAAGTCCCCCGTCGCTCCAATGGCTCCCGCCACCCGCAGCCTTCCCTGCGAGTCCTTCGAGGCGTTCGGGTATTTCAGCTTCTTCTGGATGTCCTTGACAGTGATGAGCCCCTTCAGTTCGTAGTCGTCGTTGACCACCAGCAACTTCTCCACGCGATGCTCGTGCAGAATCTGTTCCGCCTGCTCCAGCGTCGTGCCCACTGCAACTGTGATCAGGTTCTTCTTCGTCATCACGGAGTCGATAGACAGATCAGTCCGCGAGACAAACCGCAGGTCGCGGTTTGTCAGGATTCCCACCAGCTTCTTGTTGTTCGTCACAGGCACGCCCGAGATCTTGTACCGCCGCATCACGTCGAGCGCGTCCGCAATCGATTGCTCGGGGGCCACCGTCACCGGATCGACGATCATGCCGCTCTCCGACCGCTTCACCTTGTCGATCTCGCCCGCCTGCTCGGCAATCGTCAGGTTGCGATGCACCACGCCCAAGCCTCCCTGCTGTGCCATCGCAATCGCCAGCCGGGCCTCGGTCACCGTGTCCATAGCGGCCGACATCAGCGGCGTGTAAAGCGTGATCCGCTTGGTAAGCTGTGTCTGCGTGCTGACCTGGGTCGGAACGACCTCGCTATATGCAGGTACAAGAAGGACGTCGTCAAATGTAAGAGCTTCAGGAACTGGAATTTCTATCATAGATATTGGATGAGCGTGTCCGGACGGGGCTTCATGCCACGGGGGTTTGAGAGATTGTAGAATCGCCATCGCGTCAGAGCAAATCCGCGGCTTCGTCTTCCGTTCCCATTCCCGAGTCCCGGGGGACTGGCCTCTTGCCTCTTGTTTGAAATCCTTGCCCGACCGATGTATCATCATGGCTGTAGGCTGTGTTTGTTCCGTAGTGCCGTGCTCGCACCGGCCAGTTGACGGAAGAGATGAGTGGGCTCGAGCCCACTTTTTATTTGCTCTCAAAACACACTGGGCAACACAGTACCAGAATCGCTATGGCATTGAATCTGGACACAATACGGGCAACAGCCGAGCGCGTCGCCGCCTCCCACGGTCTTGATGTCGTCGAGGTCGAGTTTCAGGGCGCCGGCAAGTTCCGCGCCCTGCGCGTCTTCGTCGAAAAGAACGCAGCCGAGCGCGCAAAGCTCGCTGAATCAGCAGATTCCGAGACGCTGCCCAAGGGTGTTCCCGTCGAAGCCCTCTCTGGCGTCACCCATGAAGACTGCGCGACCTTCGCCCAGGACTTCGGAACTGTGCTCGACGTCGAAGACCTCATCCCCGGCGCCGAGTACACCCTCGAGGTCTCTTCCCCCGGTCTCGACCGTAAGCTGGTCAAACCGGAGGACTTCACCCGCTTTATGGGAAGCCTCGTCAAGCTCCGCACCTTTACCCCGGTCAACAACAACCGGCAGTGGCAGGGCCGGATGACCCGCTTCTCCGACGGTCTGCTGACCATCGACCTCACAGCCACTAAGCAGAAGGGCAAGGGCAAAAAGAAGCTGACCGAGCAGACAGTCGATATCGCCCTCGCCAACATCGAACGAGCAAATCTGGTTGCGGAGATCTAAGCAAACTCTCCCAGCCGATCGGCGTCTCCCATAGGGCCAAGTAGCGGGAGCCGCCACGACAATTGAATAACGCAACAGAGGAAAATAGGCATGGCAAGTGCTTTGTACCAATCAATCGAGATTCTGAGCCGCGACAAGGGCATCGATCCGACGATCGTCGTCGGCGCCGTCGAGGACGCGATCGCCCTCGCCACCCGCAAGTTCTACAAGACGCAGGAGAACATGCGCGCCGAGATGGACCGCGAGACCGGCGAGATTCGCGCCTACGTCTTCAAGACCGTCGTCGAGAGCCCCGAGCAGGTAGAGGACGAGGTCAACCAGCTCACCCTCGATCAGGCCCGCGAGCTTGCTCCTGAGGTCGAGGTCGGCGGCGAGTTGCGCTTCTACAAGGACACCACGCCTCTAGGGCGCATCGCCGCCCAGATGGCCAAACAGGTCATCTTCCAGAAGGTCCGCGAAGCCGAGCGCGACACGGTCTACAACGAGTACAACCACCGCGCCGGAGAGGTCATCAACGCCACAGTCAAGCGCCTTGAGCCCATGGACGTCATCTTCGACATCGGCAAGGCCGAGGCCCGCATGCCCAAGCGCGAGCAGTCGCGGCTGGAGCAGTTCGCCGTCGGCGAGCGCGTCCGCGTCGTGCTGCTGCGCGTCGATCGCGCCGCCAAGGGCCCGCAGGTCATCGTCTCCCGTGCCGCTCCGGCGCTCGTACAGAACCTCTTCCAGTCCGAGGTCCCCGAGATCTACGACGGAACCGTCACTATCCGCGCCATCGCCCGCGAGGCCGGTGAGCGCACCAAGATCGCTGTCATGAGCCGCGACAAGGACGTTGACCCCGTTGGAGCCTGCGTCGGCATGAAGGGCATGCGCGTGCAGTCCATCATCCGCGAGCTGCGCGGCGAGAAGATCGACATCATCGAGTTCTCCGAAGAGATCACCACCTTCGCCGAAAAGGCCCTCCAGCCCGCGAAGGTCAGCCGCGTCTCCATCACTGACCTCACCGAGAAGCAGCTTGAGGTCATCGTTGATGACACCCAGCTCTCTCTCGCCATCGGCAAGAAGGGTCAGAACGTCCGCCTCGCCGCCAAGCTGCTGCAGTGGAAGATCGACATCAAGAGCGAGGAGGAGAAGCGCCAGGAGGTCGAGCAGCAGATGCAGGCCATGTCCGGCGGCCCCACCACGCCGATCGAGCAGGTCACCGAACTTGGCGAAACCATCCTCGAGAAGCTCATCGCCGCCGGAATCACCACCGTCGAGGCGCTCGCCGACATGACTCCCGAGCAGCTCGAAGAGGTCCCCGGCATCGGCGAAAAGACCGTCGAGAAGATCTCCGTCGCCGTCCGCCACTACTTCGGACAATACGAAGAAGGAGAGGAACGGCCGGCTGCTGCGCCTGCACCTGCGGCGGAACCGGCTGAAGCCGAGGAGCCATCCCTGGGAAAAGTTCCGGAGGCGATCCTCGCTGAGGAAGCCGGCAGCGGGACCGCCACGGAAGTCCATGACCTCTCGGCTGAAGCACTCGCCGAGGCCGAAGATGACGCCTCCGTCAGCGACGCCTACAGCGACGCCGATGCGCGCGAAGAGAAGATTGAGTTAGACAATGACGCGGTAGACACCCTGGTCAATGAGGCTCAGGATGTCTCCGACGAGGGAATCGATGAGTCAGGGTCCGGCCGTGGCTAATCGCTATGACCACGAAGCTGGACTCTGCCGAAGTCGCGAAACAGGCGATTTCGGGGATAATACATACATAACCATTCCTACCTCGAAGAGGCTGATATGAGCAGCTAAGGGCGCAAGGAAGCGAAAAGGACCGGATGAGCAAAGTTCGAATCAACGATCTGGCACGTGAACTGGAGGTCAAGAGCAAGTCCATTCTGGACGCGCTTACGGCGGTTGGCGTTACGGAAAAAAAGACCCACTCCAGTTCCATCGAGGCCGACGAAGCCGAGAAGGTCCGCAGCTATCTGACCGGCGGAAGCCGCAGCGCATCGGCGCCGAAGCCTGCGGCGGAGAAGCCGAAGTTTGACCTCTCCAAGGTCTCCAAGCCCGGCGATGCGCTCAAGGCGATCCTCGAGCGCAAGCAGGCCGAGGCCGCCATCAGGTCCACGCCTCCACCGCGTCCCACGGCAGTGGTCGCTCCGCCTGCCGCCGCACCCAGCGCCGCCGGCTCGCCAACGCGCCCTGTAGCCGCCGCGCCTCCCGCAGCAACTGCAGCCCCAGCACAGCCCGCGGCTCCGGCTCCACGCCGCATAATCATGCCGCAGCCGCGCCCTCAGGCCAACATCATCACTCCGCCGCAGTCGGCGCCGGCAATCGCCAGCAAGCCTCCCGTGGGCCCCGTCATCGCGCGTCCTCCCGCTGGAGTAGCGCCGCATGCAGCCCCCGAACGGCCCGTCGTCGTGGCCCATTCGCCTGTTGCTGCCCACGCGCCTGTCGCTGCCCATCCACCTCTCCAGGCGCCGAAGCCTCCCGTGACCGCCGCGTCTCCCGCGGCAGCACCGGCTCCCGTAGTAGCGGTCTCCGCGCCAGCTGCTGAGACTGTACCGGCTCCGGTAGCCGCAGCCGCGACTCCCGGCGCTCCCGTCCAGCCTCAGCAGATTCCTGAGGTCGAGGCCGAAACAGCCGCAACGCCCGCGCCCGTCGCTTCCACCGCAACGCCCGCCACGCCGCCGCGCCGCGTCATCATGCCACAGACCGGCCCGCGACCGAGCTACACCGCGCCCGCCGGTGCGACACCGCAGCGCGGCCGTCCCATCTTCGAGCGTCCCCGCCCACAGAGCCCTGGCGCTCCCGGCTCGCGTCCGCCCATGGGACCCGGCGGCCGTCGCCCCATGCATCCCACGCGCACCTTCCCCGGCGGTCCCGGCGCAGGCCCCGGCGGCCCTGGCCGTCCCGGATTTGCCCCCGGCTCACGCCCCGGCTTCGGCGCGCGTCCCGGTTTTGGTCCGCGTCCCGGAGGCCCCGGCGGCATACTTCCGCCTCCGGGTGAAGCTCCGGCTGGACGTCCAGCCGGCCGGCCAGCCCAGCGCCGCGGCGGCAACCAGCGCTACGAGAAGTCCAAAGAGGGCCCGATGAAGGGATTCGCCCCTCCGCCACGTTTCGGCGGAGCGCACATCCCCACCGAGCCGATGCCCATCACGCGCACTATCACGGTGACCGAGGGCATCAGCGTCAAGGACCTCGCCGAGAAGCTCGACATCCGCGGCAAGGATCTCATCGCCACCCTGCTCATGCGCGGAGTCTTCGTCACCGTCAATCAGTCGCTCGACAGCGAGCTGGTCAAGGACGTCGCCCGCCAGTTCGGCGCCGACGCCCAGGTCATCTCCGTCGAAGAGCAGCTTGAGAACGAGGCCATTGAGGGCCTGCTCGAGGACACCACCGGCATGGTCGAAGTCGTCCGCTCACCGGTCGTCACCGTCATGGGCCACGTAGACCACGGCAAGACCTCGTTGCTCGACGCCATCCGCTCCACCGACGTCGCCGGCGGCGAGGCCGGAGGCATCACCCAGCACATCGGCGCCTACAAGGTCAAAATCACCAAGCCCGACTCCCCCGCCTTCGGCCGAGAGATCGTCTTCCTCGACACCCCCGGCCACGAGGCCTTCACCCGCATGCGTGCCCGCGGAGCCAAGGTCACCGACATCGTCGTCATCGTCGTCGCTGCCGACGACGGAGTCATGCCGCAGACCCTTGAGGCCATCGACCACGCCCGCGCCGCCAAGGTCCCCATCATCGTCGCGGTCAACAAGATCGACAAGCCCGAGGCCCACCCCGACCGCGTCAAGCAGCAGCTCGCCGAGCGCGGCCTGCAGCCCGACTCCTGGGGCGGCGACACGCCCTTCGTCGAGGTCTCCGCGAAGAAGCGCATCAACCTCGACGGCCTCGAGGAGATGATCTGCCTCGTCGCCGACACCAACGAGCAGAAGGCCACCCCAGACCGTCCCGCCGTCGGAACCGTCATCGAGGCCAAGCTCGACCGCGGCCGCGGAGCCGTCGCCTCCATCCTCGTACAGAACGGTACCCTCCGCACCGGCGACAGCTACATCGTCGGCAACACCTTCGGCAAGATCCGCGCCATGTTCGACGACCGCGGCCGTCCCGTCACCGAGGCCGGCCCATCGACCCCGGTCGAGATCCTCGGCCTCGAGGGAATGCCCGACGCCGGCGACACCTTCCTCGTCATGTCCGACCGCGACAAGGCCAAGGGCATCGCGCAGTACCGCAAGATGAAGGAGCGCGAGGCTCAGCTCGCCAAGAGCTCCCGCGCCTCGCTCGAAGGCCTCGCCGAGCAGATCAAGCAAGCCGGCATGAAGGATCTCAACCTCATCCTCAAGGGCGACGTGCAGGGCTCAGTCGAAGTCCTCGCCGACTCGCTCGAGAAGATGTCCACCGAGAAGGTCCGCGTCCGCGTCCTGCGCGCTGGAGTCGGAGCCATCACCGAGTCCGACGTTCTGCTCGCATCCGCCTCCAACGCAGTCATCATCGGCTTCAGCGTTCGTCCCGACCGCAAGGCCGCCGAGATCGCCGAGCGCGAGAACGTCGAGATCCGCCTCCACTCCATCATCTACGAGCTGCAGGACCAGATCACCAAGGCGATGCTCGGTCTCCTCGAGCCCGTCTACAAGGAGAACTACCTCGGCCGCGCCGAAGTCCTCAACGTCTTCAAGATCACGAAGGTCGGCCAGATTGCCGGCTCCGTGGTTCGCGACGGCCTCATCCGCCGCGACGCGAACGTCCGCGTCCTGCGCGACGGCCACGAGCTCTGGAAGGGCAAGATCTCCTCGCTCAAGCGCTTCAAGGACGATGTCAGCGAAGTCCGTCAGGGCGTCGAGTGCGGTATCGACCTCGCCGGCTTCAAGGAGATACAGGTCGGCGACATCATCGAGGCCTTCACCACCGAGAAGATCGCCGCCGAACTCGGCCAGACCACAGCCGCCCGCAAGGCCGAGCAGGAAAAGTCCGCCGAGACAGCCCACGCATAATCGGCAACCAACCTCAACACGAAAGGCCGGGAGCAATCCCGGCCTTTTTCTGCCTTGTTGTTATTGAGCGGCCTCTCGACGACGGGACGGCGGAGGTCACCGTTTTGGTGCATACGAACGCCTTCGTGTATGTGACCGACTTCCCACCAGACCTGATGACGCTATTCGGCAACACCCCCACAAACGTGGCAGGGGGGCGCAGGCAGGGGTGGGCAAGTGCCTTCTCCACTTGGTGTTCATTAACAGCGCGCTAGGCGCACCTTTGCCCGACCTGGTGCAGCTCTTGATCTCCAACCCGGGAGCGGTAAGGTTCGTCGCCATCAACTCAACAGCCGCGGGCCCGCTTAATGCCAACTTCGGAGTCCCAACCGGCACGCCGGGGTTGTTTCAAATGACTCAGACCGGCGTCCTGCAATCCAACGGAAGCGGCGGACCACGCGGCGATTTCTTCCCTGCGGAGCGCATCAATCTCACGGTTGCAGGCCACTAGCAGGCTTTCTCACCGAACGTGCGCCGTTCTTGTAGGGAGTAAGCGTATGCCAGCACCGTGTTGACGTAGTGTGGGAGGGAGATTTCTCAAGAAGACTAAGTGTCCATCAAAATCTCAAGTGGACACTTGAGATTAGCTAACATGGCTGGGAGTGCGGCGAGGTTCCAGGCAGAAGCTCGTGGATGCGGCTGATGGGATGATCGGCGATGCCTTCGAGCACATGACGCAAATAGAGTTCCGGATCGAGACCATTGAGCCTTCCGAGTAGGCGAACCACACGGCAGGGGCAGTTGTGTCGCCTGCGGGAAGATCATCGCGCACATAGGTCCAGAGTCGCGGACGGGTGGCCCTCATCTGACCGTACCACCACGACAATCGGGTGCCCCATAGCTGGCGGCTTCATCGCCAGATGTGGGGCAATCGCGCGCAAGCGCGATCCGCCCTGCTTATGGGCACGGCTTCAGAGCTTGTCCTGAGCAAAGTCGAAGGATGCCGAAAAAAGCCGGCGTACCGCTCTGCTGAAGGCCGGAGCGGAGTGCAAAGCACGAAACGACTGACTTCCCTTCCCAGCCGCAGATGCCCAAGCATGAGCCAGCGTATACTCTCGCAAAACTACGGAGGCACCCATGGGCTCAATCTCAGTAGCCTGCTATAAGCCGCGTCCCGGATGTGAAGACGCCCTGCTTACGCTGGTCCGCAACCACCTCTCGCCGCTCCGAGCCTTATGCCTCATCACCGACCGTCCTCCAATCGTGATGCGCACCTCCGACGGAACCATCGTCGAGGTCTTCGAGTGGGTTTCGCAGGAGGCCATCGACGCCGCCCACCACAACCCCACCGTCCAGCTACTCTGGAAGCACTTCGAAGACGTATGCACCTACGAGGTCCCATCCAATATCGCCGAGTTCCAGAAGATGTTCTCGCACTTCGAACCGATGAATCTCCACAGCAAACCTTGACTCCCCTGCGCGGGTGCCCCATCCTTGTCGCAGTCTCATCGCGACAAGGGTGGGAATGAAATCCGTCCCAGCCCTATCAAACCCGCTGTTGCTTCTGACATACACAAGGGTTGCCATTTTCCACACCAAATCCTTGACACCCCTGATACCCTTAAATCAAGGAGAAAAGAAGGCCCGGCCAAGGCGCCGGGCCTTCTTCTTCTAAGCCGTTTGGCAACAGACGTGCGCACGAAGTCCAGACCTAAAGTCTATGGATGGAAGACTTTGCACAAATAAGTACGGGGGAGGGGGTTACCATGAACCAGACCGCAATTGAGAGCACAACCATGGACCTGGCAGCTATCCAATCCGCCCTCCGCGAACAGAAACTCGACGGCTGGCTCTTCTACGACCACCACAACCGCGACCCCCTCGCCTACCGCATCCTCGGCATCCCCGGTGGACACATCACCCGCCGCTGGTACTACTTCATCCCTGCACAGGGCGAGCCTAAAAAATTGGTCCACCGCATCGAGTCGCACAAGCTCGACGCCCTGCCCGGCCCGAAAGACCAATACTCCTCCTGGCAGGAGCTTGAATCCAGGCTCAAAGCGATGCTCGATGGCGCGACGAAGATCGCCATGCAGTACTCGCCCAACAACGCCATCATGTACGTCTCGCTCGTCGACGCCGGCACCATTGAGCTGCTCCGCTCCTTCAAGAAAGAGATCGTCACCTCCGCCGACCTCGTCAGCCACTTCGAAGCCGTCCTCACCGAATCCCAGATCGCCACGCACTACGAGGCCCAGCGAAAGCTCGACGCCATCCTCGCCGAGGGCTGGCACGAGATCGGCTCCCGCGTCCGTGCCAACTCACCCGATGCGCACGAGTTCGCCATCGTCGAATTCCTCCAGCGAGCCATCGAGCGCGAAGGCATGGTCACCGAGTTCGGCCCCAACGTCTCCGTCGGGCCAAACTCCGCCGACTCACACTACGTGCCCACTGCGGCCACCTCGAAGCCTATCCGCCGCGGCGACTTCGTCCTCATCGATATATGGTCGAAGCTCGCCAACAACCCCGGAGCCGTCTGGTACGACATCACCTGGACCGGCGCCGTCGACCGCTCCCCCACCGAGCGCGAGCACCACATCTTCACCACCGTCCGCGACGCCCGCGACGCCGCGATCGCCCGCGTGCAACAAGCTTTCAGCACTAACACTCCCATCGCAGGCTTCGAGGCCGACGACGCCTCCCGCGCCGTCATTCGCAACGCCGGCCTGGCCGACTGGTTCACCCACCGGACCGGCCACAACATCGCGACCGACCTCCACGGCAACGGCGCGCACCTCGACAACCTCGAGACCCACGACACCCGCCTCATCCTCCCCAACACCTGCTTCTCCGTCGAGCCCGGCCTCTACTTCCCCGGCGAGTTTGGTATCCGCAGCGAGGTCAACATGATCACTCGCCCCGGCAAAGCGGACGTCACCGGCCGCATCCAGACTGAACTGCTCCGCATTTAGCGCGGCCATCGCATCTTGCCTTGCGCTGCCAGGACCCCACAGCGACGACTGAATTCCCACCTGATATCATCAAATCTGGATATGGCCACCACCCCTCCCGCAGCGGCGCGCGCCGCACAATCCTCTGCCCTGCCCGCGCTCGCGCTGATCGCCGGATGGCTCGTCCCCGGCGCTGGTCACTTCCTTCTTCGCAAGTGGATTCGCGGCTCGCTGATCTTCGTCTCCATCGTCTCGATGTTCCTCATCGGCCTCGCGCTCAAGGGAAAGATCTACTCCCCCACGACCGCCGAGATCCTCGACATGCTGAACTTCGCCGGTGATGTCGGAACCGGGCTGCTCTACGTCATCGCCCGCGTCTTCGATCTCGGCCAGGCCTCCGTCCAGGTGGCCATCGCCGACTACGGAACGAAGTTCATCGTCGTCGCCGGCCTGCTCAACATCATGGCCGCCGTCGATGCACACTCCCTCGCCAACGGGAGAAAGCCCTCATGACCATCTCTCACTTTGGAGCCGTGCTCCTCTTCTCCCTCTTCACCTCGGTGGTCTTCGGCATCACGCAGCGCTCAGAGCCGCGCCTGATGTTCCGCTTCGGCGCCTTCTGCTTCGCCCTCTTCGTCTTCGGAACCATCGCCGCAAGCTGGCTCATGTGGCTCATCAAACACTAGCCCGCCTATGATTAGCGGCCGTCGGGCCTACGCTGAAGATCCTGTCAAGCCCCCAAACCACTCAACCCAATAAAAACAAACAACTTCCGAGTGGCAGAGTGGTTTCCACTACTTTGCTAAAATAGAACCAAGAGCGAAAAGCCCCGAAGACCTTCCGGGGCTTTCGCCTTTAAGCCCAATAAAATGAATATTTTGAACCAGACGCAAACGTAAGTTGTTGAATCTGAGTCGTCCGAAAGCAGCGACCTCACCGGCAAGTCATCTATATATATATGAATATTTTGCGGGTAAACCGTTACGAATGCATATTTTGCGAGAACAGAATACAATAAGCACAATAAGCGGCTGATAATAAATGACATAGGGCAAGCAACAGGGGGAGGGGTATCCATTTCATCGGTATTTTCCCGGGTGGAGGGTGCCTCCAGTCCTGCGGTCAGCCAAATCACTGATAGATAGTGGTTTGCACTTTAGTCATAGCCGATTTGGGTGATTGACCCACCCCCATCGTCCGTTGCCTCATAAGGGAGCACATCTGCGACCCCGTTCGCCGCAATCCTCCCCGGCGACGCACGAAGCCGCCCGAATGGAGACAGTTACCTTCGTGAAAGGGAGAGCAAAAAACCATTAGTCTTACGACCTTCGTGCAGGTATGCTACCTAGTACTTTACGGTGACAGATGAGCTTTCGGCGGTCTGAAAATGGCACAGCCAAACTGTGGGCTTTGTGGACACGGGAACTCCTGGATTCGCATCCAGAGGCGGAGTGTGAAGAGCTGACGCGCCTGGCCGCCTCTCTCTGCGGCACGCCGATCGGCCTTGTCACGCTTCTTGACGAGCGGCAGCAGTGGGTCCGGGCCTCCGATCTCTTCAAGCTCGGCGAGACTCCCCGCGAGATCGCCTTCTGTGCCCACGCCGTGCGCCAGCAGGGCTTGTTTGTCGTAAAGGACGCCCTGCTCGACAACCGCTTCGGAACCAATCCTCTGGTCACCGGCGACCCGCCGCTCCGCTTCTATGCCGGTACTCCGATCGTGACCGCCGACGGCCACGTCCTCGGAACTTTCTCGGTTCTTGACCTGACACCGCGCATCCTCACGGCCGACCAGGCGCAGGTGCTCGAGGTTCTCTCCCGGCAGGCCGCCGCGCGGCTTGAGCTCAAGATGCAGCGCGGCGCGCTCGACCAGGCGCTGATTGAAAAAGAGAAGGCTGGCGCAAACCTGCGCGCCAGCGAAGAGCTCTTCCGCGCCTTCATGAACGCCAGCCCGTTCCTCAGCTATATCAAGGACGCTGCGGGCCGTCTGCTCTTCTACAACCGCGCCTTTGCCCACCGCTTCGGCATCAGCGAATACTCCTGGCTCGGCCGCAGCGACGAGCAGCTCTGGCAGCGCACGATCAAGTCGGTCCGAACTCATGATCTCGAGGTCATGGCCGGCGGCGGCATCGTCGAAACCGAAGAGCAGATCCGCGGCACCGACGGCAAGATCAGCACGCTGCGTTCGTATAAGTTCCCCTGCCACGACTCGGCAGGAAATGTTCTGCTGGCTGGCGTCGCCGTGGACGTCACCGACGACGTGGCCCAGAAGTCCGAGCTCGAGCGCTACCACCAGGAGCTCGAAGACGCCAACGACCAGCTCCGCCGGCTCGCCGTCACCGACGAACTCACTGGCCTGCGCAACCGCCGCGCCTTCGAAGAGCGCCTCGTCATGGAGTTCTCCATGGCCCGCCGCCGCAAGCGCGACCTCGCCGTGCTGCTCATGGACGTCGACAACTTCAAGAAGATCAACGACCGCTTCGGCCACGCGTCAGGCGACGACGTGCTGCGCCGGCTGGGCAATATTCTGCGCACCACCGTCAGGCTGCCTGACCTCCCGGCCCGCTATGGCGGCGAAGAGTTCGTCGTCCTGCTGCCGGAGAGCGGCGAAGAGAGCGCGATGGGCCTCGCGCGCCGCCTCATGCAGCGCATCGCCGTCGAAGAGTGGGAGAACGAACCTGTCACCATCAGCATGGGCATGGCCGCGATGAACGAGTCACTTCAGAACGGCTACCAGCTCGTCGAACTGGCCGACGAGGCCCTCTACGCCGCCAAACGCGCCGGCAAAAACCGCGTCATGGTGCATAGCGGATAAGCTCAGAGATCTGTGGCAAACAAAAGAGGCGCCCTGAGCGGTACGCGCCTCTAGATCGCGGCCAGGCGAGCAAGATAAGCCTTGAGAGTGTCGCGGCAAAGCGTGTAATGAACGAACTTGCCTTCCCGCTGCGCCTCAACAAGTCCGGCATTTTCAAGTTCTTTCATGTGGTGAGAGAGCGTTGGCGCGCTGATCGGCATACAGCTGCGGATGTTCTCGCAGGCGGTGACATCCATCTTGCCAAGCTGCTCGAGAATCTCGTACCGCCTGGGATCAGCCAGCGCCCGTGCAACGAGCCGGAACTGGCGATCGGTGAGCGGGATGTCCTTTGTCTTAGCCACGTGACTACTCTAATCCTTAGATGCGCAAGCATGAAGCCCGGAATCAACTCGCGCCTGGGCATGAGCATTCTCGAGCAGAGCAGCCGCATCGCGAGTGAAGAAGTACGCCAATAAAAACCAAGGGGCGCATCCATCGGAATGCGCCCCTTGGCAATGCTTGCTCGACCGAATCGAGCGTGTTACTACTCCTCCGACTTCGGAGCCTCGTCGGCGGCTGCCGCGGCGTTCTGCTCCTCAAGCTGCTTCTGCAGCTCCTCACGCTTCTTGGCGCGGGTCTCGGCGCGCTTCTGCGCCTTCTCGTTGAGCTCCTGCTCGGCACCGAGCAGCTCGATGAACGCCATCTCGGCAGCGTCGCCCTTGCGAGCGCCGGTGCGAGTGATGCGGCTGTAGCCGCCGTTGCGTGCGCCATAACGCGGAGCGACAACGGCAAAGAGGCGGTCCACCGACTCTGGCGTCATGAGATAGGCGGCGGCCTGACGGCGTGCGTGAACGTCGCCGCGCTTGCCCAGCGTGATCATCTTCTCGACCAGAGGGCGCGAGGCCTTGGCCTTGGTGATGGTGGTTTCGATACGGTCGTTGAGAACGATCGACGTCACCAGACTGCGGAGCACCGCACGACGGTGAGATGTGTTTCGTCCAAGTTTGTAGCCAGCGTTACGGTGGCGCATTTTATATCTCCTTCGAAGCTCACTTCTGTGAGCACCGGAATTGCATTGATTTGTGGGCAGGAGCAGGGCTTGCTGAAGCCTTAGCCCTACTCCCTGAACCCTGTAGTTAGAAGTTTTCCTGCTCGTTGGGAAGCAGGTCGTCTTCTTCGTCGTCCTCGTCGTCGAAGTTGCCGAAGCTGGCGGCGAGAGTCGCGGCAGGAAGAACCGAGGTCGGTCCAGGCTGCGGGTTGCCGTTCTCGTCGATCTTCATGCCGAGTGACAGGCCCATCTGCGCGAGGATCTCCTTGATCTCGTTCAGCGACTTGCGGCCGAAGTTCTTGGTCTTCAGCATCTCGGCTTCGGTCTTCTGGATGAGTTCGCCGATGGTGGCAATGTTGGCGTTCTTCAGGCAGTTGTAGCTGCGCACCGAGAGCTCCAGCTCCTCGACCGAGCGGTTGAGGTTCTCGTTGCGAATCGCCGGGCCATCATGCGCACCCTCCTGACCGGCCTCCATCTCCTCTTCGAAGTTGATGAAGATCGTCATGTGGTCCTTGAGCAGCTTGGCGGAGAGGCCGAGAGCATCAGCGGGAGACACGGTGCCGTTGGTCCAGATCTCGAGCGTCAGCTTGTCGTAGTCGGTGATCTGACCGAGACGGGCCGCCTCAACGAGGTAGTTGACCTTGCGGACAGGCGAGTGGACGCTGTCGACCGGGATGAAGCCCAGGCCGAGGTCCGCGTCGAAGTTCTTGTCGGCCGAGATGTAACCGCGGCCACGCTTCAGACGCATCTCCATGTCGATCTTGCCGCCCTCGGAGATGGTGCAGATGTAAACGTCCTTATCGAGGATCTCGACGTCGCCGTCGGCCTCGATGGAACCGGAGGTCACGACGCCGGCCTGGTCCGCGCGCAGATAGAGGGCCTTGGGGCCTTCGCCGTTCAGCTTGAACGGAATCTGCTTCAGGTTGAGGATGATGTCGGTCGCGTCCTCAACGACGCCTGTGATGGACTGGAACTCATGCAGCACGCCCTCGATGCGAACAGCGGTCACGGCCGCGCCCTCGATCGACGAGAGCAGCGTGCGGCGAAGCGCGTTGCCGATCGTTGTGCCGAAGCCGCGCTCAAAGGGCTGCGCGCTGAACTTGCCGTACTTCTCGGTAATGGTTTCGCCATCGACTGCGAGGCGCTTGGGCTTCTGGAATCCTCTCCAAAGCATCGGTTTCTCCTTTTGCCGTCCTAGCCGCGAGGCATTCTGCGGACTGGCGGGTGGTTCGGTTGCGTATTCGGTTGTTGGTGGTGAAGAAAGCTTCAGCTTCCAGCCGTTAGCCTTTAGCTATAAAAGCTAGAAGCTAGCGGCTGGAAGCCGCCTTCAGATTACTTGCTGTAAAGCTCGACGATCAGCTGCTCGTTGACCGGCAGGTTGATGTCCTCGCGCTTCGGCAGGGCAAGCACCTTGCCAGAAAGATTATCGCGGTTGATATCCAGCCACTGCGCCGCGCGCTGACCGCTGGCGAACTCCTTCGCGGACTCGAGGATCGTGATCGACTTCGAACCCTCGCGGATCGCGACCTCGTCTCCCACCTTGCACTGGAAGGAAGGAATGTTGACCTTGCGGCCATTGACCTGAACGTGGCCGTGGCGGACGAGCTGACGGGCCTGACGGCGGCTCAGCGCGAAGCCGAGGCGGTAGGCCACGTTGTCCAGACGCGTCTCAAGCTGCTGCAGCAGCAGTTCGCCGGTGACGCCGGTCTTGTTCGAGGCCTTCTCATAGTAGGCGCGGAACTGTGTCTCGAGCGTGAAGTAGATGCGCTTGGCCTTCTGCTTCTCACGCAGCTGCAGACCGTAGCCGACGACCTTCTTCTGCTTCTTGGACTGGCCGTGCTGGCCCGGGGGGAAGTTGCGCTTCTCTACGGGGCACTTCTCTGAAAAGCACTTGGCTCCCTTGAGGAAGAGCTTGGTTCCGTCGCGGCGGCAAAGGCGGCAGACGGGTCCGGTGTAACGTGCCATAACTTTCTATCTCCTGACTTCGGTTGTCGATCGCTTTACGCGCTGGCTGCGCTTCTTCACGATCCGGAATTACGACTGTTGGCTTCGCCTCGCCGAAATTGGTAAGCAATGGCTTGGTTTATACCAACGGCAAACAATGTGCTGAGCAACACACCAAGAAAGCGATGTGAGATGTAACCAATTACGACAACTACGAGAAGTGAGGCTCCACGCACTACCCATAACAGAATACTTGCAGTAGATCGCGGGGAGCCGGTCACCCTTACACTCTCCTGCGCTTCGGCGGACGGCAGCCGTTGTGCGGCATCGGCGTGACGTCGCGGATCGAGCGAACCTCGATTCCGGCGGTCGCGAGGGCGCGGATCGCCGACTCGCGGCCCGAACCCGGCCCGGAGACGCGCACATCCACCGAACGAAGACCGTGGTCGCGGGCAGCGTTGGCAGCGTTGACGGCGGCCTGCTGCGCGGCAAACGGGGTTCCCTTGCGGGAGCCGCGGAAGCCGAGCGACCCCGAGCTCTTCCAGCTGAGCGTGTTACCCGTCTGGTCGGTGATGGTGACGATGGTGTTGTTGAACGAAGCCTGAATGAAGACGAGGCCGTACGGAACGTTCTTCCGTTCCCGCTTCTTGAACTTCTTATTCTTACCGGTCTTGGCGGCTGCCTTGGTCTGTGTCTTCGCCATGTCTTATTTCGTCGCTTTCTTCTTACCGGCAACGGTTCCCTTGCGTGGGCCCTTGCGGGTGCGAGCGTTAGTGTGTGTGCGCTGACCGCGTACTGGAAGCGAGCGGCGGTGGCGGAGACCACGATAGGACTGGATTTCGATGAGGCGCTTGATGTTCAGCGAGACATCCTTGCGGAGATCGCCTTCAATCTGGCCTTCCTCTTCGATGACCTGACGGATGTGGTTCAGCTGATCCTCGTCAAGCGTGGAGACCTTCGCGAAGGGGTCAACCGCCGCCTTCTCGAGGATCTTCGCGGCGCGGGAGTTGCCGATCCCGTAGATGTAAGTGAGAGCGATGCGCGCCTGTTTGTTATTCGGGACATCGACTCCAGCAATACGTGCCATGGATTTCCTTTGTGCTGGGCTCCGGCAGCTTCGCCGCTGGAGCGGGGTTTCTGGTTTACGGCAGATTCGCGGGGTTCAACGCAAGCCTTAACTTCGGCTAACTAGCCCTGCGGGGCCAAATGAGGGATGAAAATCGGGAAGCAGGCGGAAACAGAGTTTCTGCTTGTCCTTCTTTATCCTTGACGCTGCTTGTGCTTGGCGTTCTCGCAGATAACGCGAACGACTCCACGGCGGTGAATCACCTTGCACTTGTCACAAATCTTCTTTACGGAAGCACGAACCTTCATAAAACAAAACTCCTGAAAACAGCCGCCAGCTCTTTACACTGACTTACGCCAGAGGCCAACGTGGTCTTGAATTGCACTTGATTTCCAGCCGAGAGCGAGACGCTGCAAGCCGGAGGCTTCTTTCGCGCCGTCTACTTATAGCGGTAGACGATGCGTCCGCGGTTGAGATCGTACGGGCTGAGCTCAATCGCGACACGGTCGCCGGGGAGGATGCGGATGAAGTTCTTGCGCATGCGTCCGGAGACGTGCGCAAGCGCCTGATGCTTGTTCTCAAGCTCGACCTTGAACATCGCATTCGGCAACGTCTCAACAACGGTTGCCATTACTTCAATTGCATCTTCCTTCGACAATCGATCTCCTTGGGAAAGCCGGGGTCTATGCCCCTTATTTCCAGAAACTTCTATCCGCAGGGCCGGCTTCGGCAAAACGGAACCGGCTGCGCTTGGACGAACCGCACACAGCATTTCCTACTATACCCTAGTTTGGCCCCATTTTCCTAGAGAGTAAGTATCTGGGGGCCATCTTTGGTCAACGCCACCGTGTGCTCGAAGTGGGCGCTGTAGCTCCCGTCGACGGTCACCGCCGTCCAGCCGTCAGCCAGGACCCGAACCTCCGGGCCACCGGCGTTGATCATCGGCTCAATCGCGAGCACCATGCCGGCCTTCAGACGCGGCCCCTTGCCCTTGGGGCCAAAGTTCGGGACCTGGGGGTCCTCGTGCATGCTCCGGCCAATACCGTGGCCGACAAAGTCGCGGACCACGCCAAACCCTTCAGCTTCACACATCTCCTGCACTGCCGCGGAGATATCGCCCAGCCGGCCGCCGACCTGGCATTGCTGAATCGCCGCCTCGAGCGACGCCTTCGTAATCTCCAGCAGCCGCTGGATCCGGGGCTTCGTCTCCCCGATTGAATAGGTCACCGCGGCGTCCGAGTAGAAGCCATCGACAATCACTCCGCAGTCAATTGAGAGGATGTCTCCATCCTTGAGGACCCGCTTCTGGTTTGGCATCCCGTGGACGACCTCTTCATTGATCGAGGTACATAGAGCCGAAGGATAACCGTGGTAGCCCTTAAAGGCGGCCTTTGCGCCGAACTCGGCGATCTTCGCAGCCGCGATCTCCTCGATGTCCATCGTCGAAGCGCCCGCCACAACATGCGGCGCGATGGCGTCATGCACCTTGCGAAGCACTTTGCCCGAGATCCGCATCTTCTCGATCTCCTGCGGCGACTTAATCATGATGGCCATCGGCTAACTCCTTCCCGTTCCCTGGCGAAGGCGGCGCAGCGCACCCGTAATCGCGGAGGTCACCTCTTCTACACCCCGGCTGCCGTCGACCTGCTCAAACCGGCCCTGCCTGCTGTAGTGTTCGACGACCGGCGCCGTCAGCTCTCCAAACGTCTTCATCCGCTCGTGGAAGACCGTCTCCGAGTCGTCCGAGCGCTGGATCAGCGCCTGACCGTCTGCATCGCACTCCCCCGCGACCGCCGGAGGATTCGTATAGATGTTATAGATGTGCCCGGCCGGGCAAAGACGCCTGCCCGTGATGCGGCGCAGCAACTCATCGTACCCGACGACGATGCTGATCGCGACGATCGGAAGCGTCTCAGGCCCCGAGGCAAGCTGCGAATCCACCCACTCTGCCTGGATCAGCGTGCGCGGAAAGCCATCGAGGATATAGCCGCGAGCCACGTCCGGCTTCGCGAGCCGGTCAGCGACCATCTGGTTGACGAGGTCGTCGGAGACCAGCTGGCCCTTGTCCATGAGCGCGCGAGCAGCCTTGCCAAGATCCGTTCCCATGGCGATGTTTTCGCGCAGCAGGTCGCCGGTCGATATCTGCGGAATGCCAAACTCGGCCATCAGCCGCTTTGCCTGTGTCCCCTTGCCTACCCCGGGAGCTCCCAAAAGAAGGACCGGCCCTGGCAAGAAGCTAACGTCTGCCGGGGCCGGTTGATGTGTTGATAAATCGACAGTCAATGCTTCCACTTCCCTACCAGCTCTTGCGTCCGCGGATTCTTCCGCTCTTCGGAGTAAAGCCATCATAGTGGCGCATGATGAGCTGCGACTCGATCTGCTGCACCGTATCCATGGCGACGCCCACGACGATCAGCAGCGAGGTGCCGCCGAAGTAGAAGTTCACGCCGAGGCCGTTGGTCATCCAGCTCGGAAGCTGGTCAAACATCCTGCCGATCAGCCAGATATGGTTGAAGTGAATTCCGCTGATGAGAAGCTCGGGGATGATCGACACGATGATCAGGTAGAGCGCGCCAACCAGTGTTATGCGAGTCAGAACGTCGTTGATGAAGTCGGCCGTGCGCTTGCCCGGACGGATGCCGGGAATGAACCCGCCGTACTTCCGCATGTTATCGGCGATGTCGTCCGGACGGAAGACGATCGAGATGTAGAAGTATGCGAAGAAGATGATCGCGATGATGCGGAGCAGTTCGTACCACGGCTCGCCCGGCGAGAGGTTGCGGATGATCGGCCCGAAGAAGGCCGTATCGCGCAGAGGAGCGCTGCCGAAGAAGCTCATGCCCTGGAACAGAAGGGGGGCCGAAAGAATCGAGCTCGCGAAGATGACCGGCATCACGCCGCCGGAGTTCACCTTGAGCGGCAAGTGCGTGGATTGCCCTCCCATCATGCGCCGTCCGACGATGCGCTTGGCGTACTGCACCGTGATACGTCGCTCAGAGCGCTCGACGTAGACGATAAATGCGACCACCGCGATCATGCCCGCAATCAGCAGGACGACCGCGACCGGAGTAAACGCGCCCCAGGCATTCGTCTGAACCTTGTCGTAAAGCTCCGCGATGCCCCGTGGAATACCGACGACGATACCGGCGAAGATCAGCAGTGACATACCATTGCCGACGCCGCGCTCGGTGATCTGCTCACCCAGCCACATGATGAAGGCAGTACCGCAGGTCAGCGTCAGAACGCACAGTGGGATAAAGGCGCCACGCGAGATCGTAACCATCGGCGCGCCTGTAGTCGAGTTCGTGAGCGTCAGAGCGATCGTGAACGACTGGACAATGCCCAGGAGCACGGTGACATAGCGGGTCCACTGTGTAATCTTGCGGCGGCCAAGCTCGCCTTCCTTCTGCAGCTTTGCCAGCGGCTCGTAGATCACCGTTAGCAGCTGGAAGATGATCGACGCAGTGATGTACGGCATGATGCCGAGTGCGAAGATCGTTAGTTTGCGAAGGTTGCCGCCGGAGAAGAGGTCAACCAGGCCGAGGGCCGAACCAGAGTTCTGATTGAAGAACTCCGCCAGCATCGCGCCATTGATGCCCGGGGTCGGGATATTCGATCCGATACGGTAGACGGCCAGCATGCCAAGCGTGAACAGCACGCGCTTGCGCAGGTCAGGAATGCGAAAGATGTTTGCGATTTTCTCGAACATCGGAGATGGGAAACCTCGGGTGGAGCTGGTTCGGATGAAACTGCGACGCGAGGGTCACTCGCCCTCGCTGCCACAATTCTAATACTGCCGCCTTAGCCGATCAGGACAGCCTTGCCGCCAGCCTTTTCGATCGCCTCCTGGGCGGTCTTCGAGAACTTGTGCGCGTGAACGGTGACGGCGGTCTTGATCTCGCCGTTATTCAGTACCTTGATCAGACCGTTCTTCTTGCGCAGCAGGCCAAGAGCGACGATCTTCTCAAGCGTGAACTCGGTCTCGCTGGAGGCAGCGTTGATCTCTGCGATGCGGTCGAGGCCAACAACCGTGTACTCGGTGCGGAAGATGTTGGTGAAGCCGCGCTTAGGAAGACGGCGATGCAGCGGCATCTGGCCACCTTCAAAGCCGCGCATCAGGCTCGAGCCCGAACGCGAACCCTGGCCCTTGTGGCCGCGGGTCGAAGTCTTACCCATGCCCGAGCCCATACCGCGGCCGATACGCTTCTTGTTGCTATTGGCCTTTGCAGGGGCCTTCAGATTGGAAAGATTACGGATTGCCATTGTTTCCTCGCTCTAACGCCGGGAGATTGTTCCCGACTCGCATTTGTTCGCCGGAGTCTATGCCGGCGATGGATGAGTGCCCTTCCCTACTCGACGATACGGACGAGATGGGGAACCTTGGCGACCATGCCCCGAATAGAGGGCGTGTCCTCGCGCTCGACGATCTGGTTCAGCCGCGTGAAGCCAAGGCCCTTGATGACGAGCTTGTGCTTCTCTGGCGTAGCGATCTTCGAACGGAAGTACTGCAGCTTGATTTTGGCTTTGGACTCGGCCATGGGTAAAAACTCCTCTTACAGTTCTTCTTCAGCTTTGCCACGCAGCGTGGCGACATCGGCCTTGCTGCGAAGCTGTGTGAGAGCGTCGAAGGTGGCCTTAATCACGTTGTGCGGGTTCTTGGTGCCGATCGACTTCGTCAGCACGTTCTGCACGCCCGCCGAGGTCATCACAGCGCGGACCGTGCCGCCGGCGATGACGCCCGTTCCCTCAGGAGCAGGCTTCAGCATCACCTGGCCTGCGCCGTAGTGGCCGAGAACCTGGTGCGGAATCGAAGTCTGGGTCAGGTTGACCTTGACGAGGTTCTTCTTCGCAGCCTCGATGCCCTTGCGGATGGCCTGCGGGACCTCCTTGGCCTTGCCCGAACCGTAGCCCACGATTCCCTCGGCCGGATCGCCGATGACGACCAGCGCAGCGAAGGACATGTTCTTGCCACCCTTGACGACCTTGGTGACGCGGTTAATGGAGACCACCTGGTCCTTCAGGTTGAGCCGGTTCGCGTCGATCTTCTTCTTTGTTGCCATAGTCTCTTATCCAGCTTTCTGGCTTCCCGTCCAGGGAGCCTTGAGGGAACTCTTAGAACTCCAGTCCTGTTTCGCGGGCGGCATCGGCCAGTGCCTTGATGCGGCCGTGATAGAGATAACCGCCGCGGTCGAAGACGACCTTCTTGATACCCTTCTCCTGCGCGCGCTGTGCGATCAGCTTGCCCACTTCGACCGCCGCTGCGACGTTGCCGCCGGTCTTCGACGCCTCGCCCTTCTTGGTGAGCGTGGAGGCCGAAACGATCGTGACGCCGTTCTGGTCGTCGATAAGCTGCGTGTAGATGTGGTTCAGCGAGCGGTAGACATTCAGGCGCGGACGCTCCGCGGTGCCGGACATCTTCTCGCGGATGCGCGTGTGGACGCGCTTACGGATGACATTACGTTTGCGAGGACTGATCATAATTTGCTTTCCTTCCTAGTGGCGGCGCCAGAGTACTGGCGACGTTCGGTTGTGGAGGACCTGGGAGGGGAGTAGTTTTGCTCCTTCTATTCCCTATCCCCAGGCCCTATTCCCTGTTTTACTTCGCGCCCGTCTTGCCGACCTTCTTCTTCAGCTTCTCGCCGGTGTAGCGGACGCCCTTGTTCTTGTACGGATCGGGCTTGCGTAGCGCGCGCATGTCTGCGGCAACCTGGCCGACCTTCTGCCGGTCAACGCCGGAGATGGTAAGGTGCGTCTGCTTCGGGTCGATCTCTACTGTAATGCCGGTCGGCAGCGGGAACTCGATCGGGTGCGAGTAGCCAAGCGTAAACACCACCAGGCCCTTGCCCTTCATCTCGACGCGGTATCCGATACCGACGACGTCGAGCTCCTTGCTCCAGCCAGCGGTAACGCCATGAACCGCGTTGAAGACCAGCGCGCGGGCGAGGCCGTGAAACGCAGCCTGCTTGTCGTTCTCGCGCTCAGCGACGATGGCGCCGTCCTTCTGGACGAGCTTGATGCCCTCCGGCAGCAGCGCGGTGACCTTGCCCTTCGGGCCTTCAACGAGGACAGTGTTGCCGTTGACGGTGTACTTCACGCCAGCGGGAACGGGAATCGGCTTTTTGCCAATACGTGACATGATGAATTCCTTTGGTGGCTTGCGAGTCGCGAGTCAGCCTGAGCTGGGCCCGTTCCACTGCAGCCGCGGCGATCTCCCGCCGTTTGGTGCTTTATGTCTTCGGCTGGCCAGGGGTCTCCTCGCCGGCCGCAATAACTACCAGACCTCGCAGAGGATCTCGCCGCCAACGCCTTCGCGGCGCGCCTGACGGCCGGTCATAACGCCCTTCGGGGTAGTCATGATCGAGATGCCCAGGCCACCCTGCACGCGGCGGATCTCGTCACGACCGACGTACACACGGCATCCGGGACGGGAGACACGCTGCAGGTCGCGGATCGCAGCCTCGTTGTTCGGTCCGTACTTCAAATAAACACGGATGACCTTCTGGCCGTTCTCTTCCACGGCCTTGAAGTTGGCGATGTATCCCTCATCCTTCAGGATGCGGGCGATCTCGCTCTTGAGCTTCGAGGCAGGAACGTCAAGCTTCTGGTGACGGGCCCGGATGGAGTTGCGGATCCGGGTCAGAAAGTCAGCTACTGGATCGGTGAGGTTCATTCATTCTCCTTCATCCCCCGTTCGCTCGCGAGTCGGCCTCGACGAGAACCAGCGGGAATGTTCTATTGCGGGTGCTGCATCCAGACGTCTGCATTCAAAGCCGTGGCCCGAATGAGGTCTCTGGGTGGGCGTACTGTCTCAACCAGCTGTACGCGGAGTGATACTTCTATACTACCAGCTCGACTTCACGACGCCCGGAATCTCTCCCTTGAGAGCGAGCGAACGGAAGCAGAGACGGCAGACGCCGAACTTACGCAGGAACGCACGCGGGCGGCCGCAGAGCTGGCAGCGGTTGTGCTTCCTGGACTTGAACTTCGGCTTGGCTGCATCTTTGACGCGTTTTGCGGTAGTTGCCATATTTATTCTCTATCCTGTTTCAAACTTCTGTTTAGGCTCCGGCGCGGAAAGGCATTCCAAAGCCCTTCAGCAGAGCGCGGGCGCCGTTGTCGTCCTTCGCCGTCGTCACGATCGTGACGTTCATGCCCTTCAGCTTGTCGACCTTCGCATAGTCGATCTCGGCGAAGATGAGCTGGTCGCGCAGGCCAAGCGTGTAGTTGCCGCGGCCGTCGAAGCTCTTCGATGAGACGCCACGGAAGTCGCGAACGCGAGGAAGCGCAATCGAGATCAGGCGGTCCAGAAACTCGTACATCGCGTCGCCGCGCAGCGTGACCATCGCGCCGATGGGCATGCCCTCACGGACCTTGAACGCCGCGATAGACTTCTTGGCCTTGGTCGTCACCGGCTTCTGGCCGGTGATGGCCGCGAGATCGGCGACCAGAGGGTCCATGATCTTCACGTTCTGCGTCGCTTCACCGAGACCCATGTTGACGACGATCTTCTCGAGCCTCGGAATCGCCATCACGTTCTCGATACTGAGTTCCTTCGCCAGTGCCGGTTTGATCTCTTTTTCGTACTTCTCTTTGAATCGTGTTGCCATGACCTACTCTTCGCTTTCTCCACGGTTCCGGATTGGCTATGCCGTATACCGATTCGTGGGGTGAACCTGAAATTCTGAAACTGAAACTACAAAGACAAAAGACTCTGCTTAATCTCTTTACTTCTTCTTGTCGGGAATCACATTCCCGCTCGCCTTCGAAACCCGAACTCTCTTGTCGCCCTCAAGCCGCGATCCGACGCGGGTCTTGTTGCCCTCGGCGTCGATCAGCATCACGTTCGAGATGTGGATCGGCGACTCCTGCTCGGCGATGCCGCCCTTGATGTTGCGCTGCGGGTTGGGCTTGACGTGCTTCTTCACCGTCATCACGCCCTCAACCAGGACGCGGTTTTTGTCCGCAATCACGCGGAGCACGCGGCCCTGCTTGCCCTTATCTTTGCCGGCGATCACTTCCACACGGTCGTTGCGCTTGATCTTGATGCCTGCCATAAAGTTCTTCTCTCCTGCCTCGACGATCCATACAGCACCGGAGTCGGAATCCGGGATAAGCGCGCCGCTGACAGCTCGGCGCGAAATGACGTTAGATAACCTCAGGCGCGAGCGAGACGATCTTCAGGAACTTCTTCTCGCGGAGCTCACGGGCAACCGGCCCGAAGACGCGCGTTCCAACCGGCTCCATCGCGTCGTTGATCACGACAGCGGCGTTCTGATCAAAGCGGATATAGGTTCCATCGCGGCGGCGCGACTCCTTGCGGGTCCGCACGATCACGGCCTTCACGACCTTGCCCTTCTTCACGGTGCCGTCGGGCGAGGCCTCTTTGACCGCCGCGGTGACAACGTCACCGAGACCGGCCTTCTTGCCGAGACCGCCACCAAGGGGCAGGATCACCTGCAGCTTGCGCGCGCCGGAGTTGTCGGCAACGTCAAGGATTGTTCTCATCTGTACTGACATCGTTCGTCTCCTGGTGTAACGGTCAGGGCCTCAGGCCCCAACATTCCAAACTTCTTCACGAGCCCTGAGGCCCGGGACACTGACTACTTCCCTTCAGCAGGCGTCTCGTCGGCAAGCTGGGCGAGCGAGCTGCGGCGGACGATCTCCTCAAGCGACCACCGCTTGAGCTTCGACAAGGGCCGCGCCTCACGGATGCGGACCACATCGCCCACGCGGGCCGAGTTCTGCTCGTCGTGCGCGTAGAACTTCTTGTTCGACTTCATCACGCGCTTGTACTTCGGGTGCGCCTTGCGCATCTCGATCTCGACGACGATCGTCTTCTGCATCTTGGTCGAGACGACGAGGCCGACCTTCTCGTTACGGCGCGACGCCGCCTGCTCGGTTGCCTGCGTGTTGTTCGTTGTATCTGCCATGACTTAATCCTTCTTCGCTTTCTTGCGAGTACTCTTGGCCGGCTCGGCCTTTGCGGCAACCGCAGCCACCGGCTTGCCGGCGCCGAGCTCACGCTCACGGGCGACGGTCTTGATACGGGCGATGTCCAGCTTGAGCGTCCGCAGCTTCTTCACGCCATCGCTGTTACCTAGGCTCTTCTGGAAGCGGATGCGGAAGAGCTGCTCGGCCGCCTTGGCCTGCTCGCTCTTGAGCTCGTCGTCACTGAGGTTGCGAATCTTGTCGAGTTCCATTGTCTTTTCCTTCAAACCTTAATTACTTGGCTGCGACCGTCGCCTTTACGTCGTGGCGCATGACGAAACTGGTCTTCAGCGGAAGCTTGTGAGCCGCCAGGCGCATCGCTTCCTTGGCGATGTCCGGGTTCACACCCTCCATCTCGAAGAGGATCCTGCCCGGACGAACCACGCAGACCCAGTGATCCGGAGCGCCCTTGCCCTTACCCATACGGGTTTCGGCCGGCTTCTTTGTGATCGGCTTGTCCGGGAACAGACGCAGCCACACCTTGCCGCCGCGCTTGATGAAACGCGTCATCGCGATACGGCTGGCCTCGATCTGGCGGTCAGTGATGTAACCGCACTCCATGACCTTCAGGCCGTAGTCACCGAACGAGAGATCGGAGCCGCGCCACGCCTTGCCGGTCATACGGCCGCGCTGCTGCTTGCGATACTTCACCTTCTTTGGCATCAACATAACGAAAACCCCTGGCTGTTAGCTGCTAGCTTCTAGCTGTTAGCCAGATCTAGCTGATTCAAAATCTTCTCCGCTGCAACCAACTAGCTAAAAGCTAAGAGCTAAGAGCTAGCAGATGTGCTTACGACGTGAACACTCCGGACGTCGTACCCTGATCGCGACGCTTCTTCTGCTCGTAGATATCGCCACGGTAGATCCACGTCTTGACGCCGATGACGCCATACGTCGTCTTGGCCTCTGCGAAGCCGTAGTCGATATCGGCGCGCAGCGTGTGCAGCGGCAGACGTCCCTGCAGATACCACTCCGATCGCGCGATCTCGTTTCCATTCAGACGGCCCGAGACGCGAACCTTGATGCCCTTGCAGCCGAAACGCAGCGCAGAGTCCACGCTCTTGCGCATCGCGCGGCGGAAGCTGACGCGCTTCTCGAGCTGCAGCGCGATGTTCTCGGCCACCAGCTGAGCATCCAGCTCCGGCTTGTTAACCTCGAGGATGTCGACAAACACCTCGCGGCTCGTGTTCTTCTGGATGTCGGCCTTGAGCTTGTCGATCTCCGCGCCCTTGCGGCCGATGATGATGCCCGGCCGCGCGGTGCGGATGATCAGGCGCAGCTTGTTGCCCGGACGCTCCACCTCAACCGAGCTCACGCCGGCGGCCTTCAGCTTGTCACGCAGCTCGGCCTTCAGCTTGACGTCCTCGACCAGCAGCTTGTCATAGCCGCGCTCAACGAACCAGCGCGACTTCCACGGCTTGTTCACGCCGAGGCGAAACCCATACGGATGGACTTTCTGTCCCATAGTTTCCTTTACTCCGTGCCCGGTGCCGGTTGAGCCGGCGGGCGGTCATGCAAAACCTTTATTTTACCAATCCTGGCAAGCAAAAAAGAACGCTTATTTCGTGGCTTTCTTAACTGCTGCCTTCTTCGCGGGAGCCTTCTTGGCTGCAGTCTTCTTCGCCGCGGTCTTGGTGGCCGTCTTCTTGGCGCCCTTTGCCGGCGCGGCGACCGTCTCGGTCTCCCCGGCTGCCGTCACGGGCGCCTTCTTCTCGGCGACGGTGACGACGATGTGTGCCAGCCTGCGCTGGTAACGAAACGCACGACCCATCGGGGCAGGGCGAATCCGCTTCATACGAGGTCCCTCGTTCGCCACGGCCGACTTCACATACAGGTTGTCGACGTCGACATCGAGGCCCTGCTCCTGCGAAACGTAGTTGGCGTTCTGGATCGCCGAACGCAAAACCTTCTCGACCACCGGAGCGATGCGCTTCGAGCTAAAGTGAACCGTGTTGATCGCCTGCTCCACGCGGAGGCCCTTGATGAGGTCGAGGACGAGCTTCGCCTTTTGCGGGCTCGTGCGTTGGAACTTCGCCTCAGCGCGAAACTCTCTGATTTTCTCTGCTGCCTTAGCCATGACTTTCAGTCCTTAGAAACAAAAAAACAAACTATTCTGCCGAAGAGTTTTTACTTCGGCTTTGCGGAGGTCTCGGCCGCCTTGGCGGAGTGCCCCTTGAATGTACGGGTCGCCGCAAACTCGCCCAGCTTGTGGCCCACCATGTTTTCCGTCACGTAGACCGGGATGAACTTGCGGCCGTTGTGGACGGCGATCGTGTGCCCGACGAAGTCCGGGTGAATCGTGGACCGGCGGGACCAGGTGCGTACCACCTTCTTATCGTTCGCCTGGTTCATGACGTTGATCTTCGCCATGATGTGATCGTCGATGAAGGGGCCTTTTTTCGTAGAACGTGCCATCTGTTAGCTCCGAAATCTCTCTAAAACGCTTCTCTACCGAAAAGCTTTTACTTGCTGCGGCGGTTGACGATGAACACATCGGTCCGCTTGTTGTTGCGTGTCTTGTAGCCACGGGTCGGCTGGCCCCACGGCGTCACCGGATGACGGCCGCCCGAGGTCTTGCCCTCACCACCGCCGTGCGGGTGATCGACCGGGTTCATCGAGACGCCGCGATTCGCCGGACGGATTCCCTTCCAACGATTACGACCCGCCTTGCCGATCGTGACATTCTCGTGGTCCGTGTTGCCGACCTGGCCGATCGTCGCCATGCACTCAACGAGGACCTTGCGGGTCTCGCCAGAGGGCAGCTTCAGAAGGGCATAGTCGCCTTCTTTCGCAACGAGCTGAACCTGCGCGCCTGCCGAACGGGCCATCTGAGCGCCCTTGCCCGGACGAAGTTCGATGTTGTGTATCGTCGTACCAGCAGGGATGTTCTTCAGGGGCAGTGCGTTGCCAACCAGAATGTCGGCCTCAGGACCGCTCATGATCGACTGGCCAACCTTCAGCCCAACCGGCTGCAGGATGTAGCGCTTCTCGCCGTCGGCGTAGCTGACCAGCGCAATGCGCGAGCTGCGATTCGGATCGTATTCGATCGTCGTCACTGTGGCCGGGATACCGTACTTGTCGCGCTTGAAGTCGATGAGGCGCAGCTTCTTCTTGTGGCCGCCACCCTGGTGACGCACTGAGAGAGCGCCGGTCGAGTTGCGGCCGCCGGTGCGCTGCTTGACGGCCAGCAACGGCTTATGCGGCTTGTCCGTCGTCAGGTCATCGTTGACCAGCTTCGTCGCGAAGCGGAGGGATGGTGTAATCGGTCGAAATGATTTGATCGGCATCGTCTTTTCAACTCCTAGCCTGGGGCCCTAAAGCCGGGTCGCTAGTTCTCTTTCAAAACTTCGTTAGAAATCCAGTCCTGCTCGTTGCTTACAGGCTGTTGATGTACTCCGGCATCTTCTCGCCCTCTTTCAGGCGAACATAAGCCTTCTTCCAGTCGGGGCGGTAGCCTGCAAACTTTCCGCGGCGGCGCTCCTTGCCCTCAACGGTCGATGTGCGAACACCCGAGACCTTCACCTTGAAGAGGGCTTCCACAGCTTGCTTCACCTCGGTCTTGGTCGCCTTCAGATCGACCTCAAAGACCAGGGTGTTCTGAGTCTCTTTCACGCCCATGCCCTTCTCGGTAATCAGGGGACGGCGAATGACGGTATAAAGAGTCGGCATTTATGCGACCTCCTTCTGGGCCGCAGCGGCCTTGCGCTTCGATACGTACTTCTTCAACGTCTCCTGCAGGGCCTCGATGGCGTCCTTCGAGAAGACAGCGTGCTCATAGCGAAGCAGGTCATAGGGATGAACCTCGGAGCTGAGGACCAGCTCGACGCCTGCCAGATTCCGCGAGCCAAGGTACAGCTTCTCATCGAGCTTCTTGCTTGTCTCGACCAGCAGGGTCGTCTTGCCCGCCTCCAGCTTGTCGAGAGCCTGGCGATACAGCTTCGTCTTGGCCTCAGGCACCGCGAACGAATCGACGACGGTGAACTTGCCCTCTGCGATCTTCGCAGTAATGGCCGAGCGCAATGCGCCCATCAGCTTCTTCTGCGGAAACGCATACTCATAGCTGCGCGGCTGAGGCCCGTGGACCGTACCGCCGCCGCGCCAGAGCGGAGTGCGGATCGAGCCCACGCGAGCGCGTCCCGTTCCCTTCTGCTTCCACAGCTTCTTGCCGGCGCCGGAGACCAGCTTACGGTTCTTGGTCGCCGCCGTTCCCTGCCGGAGAGCTGCGCGATAGTGCTTCACTGCCTCCCACAGCAGCCCGTCATTCACGTCACCGGCGAAGACCGCGTCAGAGAGCTCAAACTCCCCAACCTTCGTTCCGCCGAGATTGACTACGTTGATGTTTGCCATCGTTCTTCGTTTCACTTTCTGTGCGGCCATCGATGCGGCACGCCCTGACTTTGTTTCTCTGCTTTCACCGGTCCTGTTCCCCGAGCAGAGTGTTGCTATGAATCAATAAGCAAAAACAAATACCTTCTACTTATTTTTCTTTACTTCTTCTTCGGCGCAGCCTTCTTCGAAGCCTTCAGCGGATCGAGTGTCGTCGCACCCGCGAAGCCACGGCGCTCACGCGGCGGAGCCTTGGCCTTCGAGATCAGAACATAACCATCACGCGGCCCCGGAACTGCTCCCTCGACCATGATCAGGTTCTCGTCGAGATCGATCCCGCGGATCCGCAGATTGCGAACCGTCACCTGGTCGTGTCCCATGTGGCCCGGCATACGCTGGCCCGGGAAGACGCGCGAGGGAAACGACGAGGCTCCGATCGAACCCTGCACCTGGAACATGTGACCGTGCGACTTCGGCCCGCCTCCGAAGGCATGGCGGCGAATGACGCCGGCAAAGCCACGGCCCTTCGAGGTGCCGATCACATCCACAAATTTTTCGTCCGAAAAAATATCAACCAGGATGCGATCACCCGCCTTGATGCCATTCGACTCTTCGCCATCCTTGGCGGCCGCAGTCTCAACCGCAACCTCCTTCAAAACGCGGACCGGAGGAACGTTCGACTTGGCAAAGTGGCCGGTCATGGCCTTGTTCACCTTCGAAGCCTTTACGAAATCGACGTAGCCGATCTGGGCGGCGTCGTAGCCGTCCTTGGCCAGAGTCTTCAGCTGCGTCACAACGCAGGGGCCGGCCTTCAGCACGGTGACCGGGTGAACCTCACCCTTGTCATCGAACATCTGGGTCATGCCGATCTTTTTACCGAGAATTCCTGATACTGACATCTTCTTTTCCTTTCCTCATCATGCTCAGCGGAGCACTGTAGGTGTCACTCAACAGATCGAAAACTAAAGCTCTCTGCTCAAGGTTCTTTACTTCTGAACCGTCTTGATCTCGACATCCACGCCAGCCGGAAGATCGAGCTTCATCAGCGCATCGACCGTCTGCTGCGTCGGCTCGAGAATGTCGATCAGCCGCTTGTGCGTGCGGATCTCGAAGGCCTCGCGCGACTTCTTGTCGACGTGGGGCGAACGCAGCACGCAATACTTGTTCTTCATCGTCGGCAGGGGAATGGGGCCCGCAACCTGAGCGCCCGTGCGCTTGGCCGTTTCGACGATCTCACCGGTGGAGGTGTCGAGCACGCGGTAGTCATAAGCCTTCAACCGAATTCTGATTCTCTGTCCTGCCATCGTCTTCTCTCTCAGTCTTGTTGTGCAAAGATCGGGTTGAGTCGCCGCCCGCGGAAGCAGGCGGCGCTATCTATTACTTAATGATCTCGGAGATGGTACCGGCGCCGACGGTGCGTCCGCCCTCGCGGATGGCGAAGCGCAGGCCCTTCTCCATGGCCACCGGGGTGTGCAGCGTGATCTCCAGCGCGATGTTGTCGCCCGGCATCACCATCTCCGTGCC